>DATDWI010000066.1:0-12739 GCA_036517415.1 Minisyncoccota bacterium | reverse complement strand
ACTTCTTTGAAAATATCAACTCTTCGGGAGTCGGCCGGAAGAACCGCATAATGCGATTTTGTCTTTAGTTTTGCAAAGGTTTTGAGCCGATATACTGTATCAACCGCATAACGATCAAACCACTCTTTTATTGAGAAAAGTGGCTTGCAAATCTTTTTGTGTTTCCAGCAGTAATAAGTCGTTATCTGCGGTTCTTTAAGAGTAGCCAAATCCGAGTGTGTCGTTGCGCGGCACGACCTGATTGTTCGGCTCAAAATTACAGCTAAAATCTTTTTGGTCTTGACGTCTTTAATTTTTTTAACCTGTTCAAATGCAAAGTCAATTTCCTTGCGGACATTTTTAATACACCACTTATCTAAGAAAGTTTTACCGGAGGAACGATTTAGCTCGATGCCATATTTTTTAACAAGAGCGTTATAGATTTTTAGAAATTCTTTTTCTTTATCTGCGGCGTATTTGCTCTCGGCAATTTGTCCCTTCTGTACTTTGTATTTAAACTCTGGACTTGGGAAATATTGATTATTGAAATCTGCCATGCGCGCCAATAACTCATCTTCAAAAGCGTTGATTTTACTATCTGCCTTGTAGTTTATAATCGTTTGCTTTATCTTTTTTGCTTCGTCATCAAGCAAGGCAAGATCGTAGGAAAGCAATTTTGTTTCCGTAATCATGCAGTTGAAATGAGATATATCAATGCCGATGGTGTGCATACCCATTTCGTGCGCTTGCACAAGTGTTGTGCCAGAGCCAGAAAACGGATCAAGAATTATATCGCCGGCCCCAAAATAAATATCTTTCTTAAAATCGTCTGTATGACTGTCAATAAAGTATTGAACAAGTTGGGGAATAAACTTACCTTTGTAGGGATGTAAGCGATGGACGTGCTTCGTCGTATCTTTCTCTCGTAGGTGGTCAAAAGATAAGGCCCAATTCAAATCGTTTCCAAGCCGCTTTTTATAATTCATCTCTCGCCAGCCGCGATAAGAATCGTAGTACTTTTTTAGATCGTTCATGTCCACGAGTACGGAATTATCGCAATTATGCTTTCTTACTTTTCCGTACTGCACCAAATACGAGATATTTGATTCGCCAATATCTCTCTTCAGAAAATCGCTCGCCCAATGGCTTGCTTCCTTGATTGTGAGTAGGCTTTTTGTGTGTTGCATAACTCTACTTTATTAATCGGAGCGCCGAGAATCGGACTCGGACCTCATGCTCCCAAAGCATGTGTACTACCACTATACTACGCTCCGCGCTACCAAAATGTACCAACAGCGTAGCATAAAAAGCAGAAAGAATTAAGTGATGGCGCGGTGGCAACAAAAATCGCTACGGTTTTCCGTAGCGATTTGAAAAATATTGCTGCATGCGCTCTAACGAATCGAACGCTGGATAATACGTATATCTCTTATCGTGATCGGTAAATATAAACGGGGTTAGATCAAGAAAACGAAATAAATACCACACCAGTAGCCGCCCCGTTCTTCCGTTGCCATCTACAAATGGATGAATCATTTCAAACTGGTAATGAAATTGCCCGATTTGTTGTATAACACCTTGAATCTGTTGATCGCCACGAGCGCTTTGTATTGTTTCTTTCTCTAAAAATATTCTGATGTCTTGTAAAAGAAGACTTGTTGCCTCTTCAATTTCATTTGGCGGCATACATATTCTTACGATTTTACTCCCCGCCCCATCTCTTTCGACAATAAACACCTTGATAGCGCGGAAATGCCCAACTTCGTGTTTTTTAATCGGTTGCTCGGTGCCAAGCTTGTTTTGCTCTTTTATGATAAGTTTTTGAGCTGAACAAACGTCCCTTTTACTAATAATCTTCCGTCGAACGGCGAGTTCATTAAAAAACAAAAGCGCTCCTACATGTCCGGTGGTCCTCGTGCCTTCTAACTGGGCAACAATTTGACCAATAGGAACTTCGATTCTTTCTATCAGGTTTGACTCAAAGACAAATCTCGCGGCAAGATTTTTTAGGTCATCGATCATCATTCGCTCCCCCTGCTGTGAAAAAACATTGTCTCTGGATGTAGTATAACGTGATTGAAGTCGGATTTCAATCAAGAATAATGTTTCCGATCAGTTTTATTTTTTGATGACCGGTTTCTGTGTCTATTACGACAGAAACGACGTCAATCTCAAATTCTTGCTCATCGGGAATTCTGCGTTCTGCAAGATACGTTCGGATTGCGCGCGAGAGGCGCTGTTTTTTCCACAAGCGAACATTATCCTCCGGCAAATAGTCGCCTTTTGAGGTTATAGTTTTAACCTCCACAAAGTGAAGAATTTTGTCTTTTTCGGCAACAATATCAATCTCGCCCCATTTTTTGCGATAATTTCGTTCCACAATCCGAAATCCCTGTTTCTCCAGAAACTGGCAAGCAACATTTTCCCCAATATTTCCAACATTTTGTTTTTCTGTTTGCGGCATAATTATAATTCCAGTGCTTCCATATATGTGTCGAGAAACTTCCTAATCGCCGCAACAGTTTCTTCTTTTAGTTTTGCATTGCTTTCAGCGACCCACTTGGCAAAATTATATAGTTCTTGATTATCCACGCGGAGCCATTTTTTGTTTTTGTATAAAAAATAAAACATGGATGATCGTTATTGTTTTCATTCTTTTCCGAGTAATTTTAATGTCTCTCCGTACTCACGAACGGTTTTTTTGACGACGTTTTCTATGATTCGTTGGCGTGTTTTTCCAAGCGCCGAACCCAAAATTTCCGGCAAATCATTCTTATCAATAACAAAGTTGCGGCCGATTTTTACGGCTTTAATCTCGCCGGACTTGATCTTCTTAAACACCGCGACGCGGCTTATGCTGAGCAATTTTGCGACCTCTGCTGTTGAAAATAACTGCTTTTCCATATATTTCAATACTATATTATGTTAACCAAATAATCAACAGTTAACATATGTTAACTGTGCCACCAGCTGTGTTTCACGTGAAACATTGCGGTTTCTGTGGATATTGTGTTAAAATCTGATATTGACAGGAAGAACACCAAAGTAAGACGGAAATTGCTCTAAGGTAAAAAGCTATAAAATTCGCATTATTTTCTCCCGAAGCCCATCAAAACCCCTACATGACATGATAAGTAAGATATCCCCAGGTTGCGTAATTGTTTTCACGTGAAACATAAGATTTTCAATCTTATTCACAAACACAGCTCTTCCTCCACGCCTATTTATTTCACGTGAAACATTTTTTCCATTGAATGACTCTGATTTCTTTATTTGTCCTGCTTTAAATGGCTTATAAATTAAGGCAATATCAGCTTTGCTTAAAGAATCGATATATTCTTCCTCAAACACATTTCGGCGCGACGACGCTGATCCGGGTTCAAAGATTACTATAATGCGTTTCACGCGCCCGCCAATCTGGCGGCTAAAAAACTGCTCTTTGGCGGCCATTATCGTTGCAGACACCGCAGTTGGGTGGTGAGCGTAATCATCAATAATGATAACCCCGTTTTTTTCTCCAATGATCTCCATTCTTCTTTTCACTCCGGCGAATGTTTCTATCCCTTTTCTGATTGTTTCACATGAAACACCCGCTGCTCTTGCAATAGCAATGGCTCCAAGGATGTTTGAAACATTGTGTTTCCCGGAAAGTGACGTTTTTACGTTCATAATCCTATGTTTCATGTGAAACACGTTAAAAGACAGGTAATTAATAGACGAATCGAGATTATAAGAAATATTTTTAGCTTGAAAATCTCCCTTATTTATGCCAAAACTAACAATTTTCGGCTCGCTATTGTTTTTCCATAACGATTTGCTTTTTATGCATTCTTGCGCCAAATTCCAGGCATTTTTATCCTCTCGATTTACCGCTAATACGCCATTTTTCGGGATAAGTTTTATGAAGTTTTTAAATGTCTCCCTAAGATGATCCAAGCTCCGATAAATATCTACGTGGTCAAGCTCAATATTGTTGAGTAGTCCAAAAAACGGCCTATAATGGAGGATTTTCGGGTTTTTATCAAAAAATGCTGTATCGTATTCATCTCCTTCTAGCACAACATATTTTCCCTTTCCCAACTTACAACTCAATGGCACGTTAGCAACTTGCTGGCTGGTGATGCCACCAACAAAAACAGTCGGATCAAGGCCGGCGTTTTCTAAAATCCATGCGACAAGCGCCGATGTCGTTGTTTTACCATGCGTTCCAGCTATTACAATAGATTTCTTTGGATGTTTCCCGTGAAACACGCGGTCTTCTATAAATTCTTCCATGAGTATATCGGACACTGACCGATAGGAATGTCCGTTATTCATTACAAACTCGAGTTCCGGATTGCCCCTTGAAATGGCATTGCCAACCACGACAACGCCTGGCCTCCACTGTTTCACATGAAACGCCGAATATGGAGTAAATACAGAAATTTTTTCCTTGGCGAGCATTGATTTCATTGGTTCATACATTTCTTGGTCAGATCCGGCTACTTCGTACCCTTTTTGTTTTAAAAGTCCGGCAAGGTTTCCCATCGCAACGCCGGCTATCCCGATGATGTAATATCGTTTTTTCTTGTTCGTATTCATACAAAAATCGTAGCACAATCAATTGACAAAGATAAAATTTCTTGATAGAAACGTAGGAGAATTGACATTTGTAGATTTCTCGAAGGAGGGTTTCCATGACAGAGGAAAATAGTATTTTTACAACACGGTATCCGGATATACAACAGCTTGTTGGGCTATCTTATAAACTTGCGGATATCAAGGCTGCTACCGAGCTTTTACAGTGGGACGAAGAAACGTACATGCCCAAGGGTGCCGTGGAAGCGCGCGGGGCACAGATTGCAACGCTTGAAAAAATCGCGCACGACATTCTTGTTTCTTCTTATACCGAACACTTGCTAGATCGGCTACAAGCAGCGTTGGAATTGGATTTAGAGGTACAGTATTCTCTCTACGACCGTGTATTGGTGGGCAAAATGCGGAAAGCATTTAATCGTCAGGTACAAGTTCCGGTAAAGCTGGTCGGAGAACTTGCCGAGGCGCGCTCCTCTGCTACTGACTGTTGGCAGAAAGCTCGCGCCGCGTCGGATTTTGGCATGTTTCGCGATGCATTGACGCGCATGGTGGATCTGAAAACACGAGAAGCGAACCACGTTGGCTATCGTAATACTCCTTACCATGTGTTCCTTGATGATTTTGAGGACGGGCTTACGGAAGAACGCGCCTCTTCTTTTTTGAAGGACGCGAGCGAAGCGACCCACCGTATTATTGCTAAGATACAAACAGGAAGAATCGGCAACATTTCTCGTCGCGAACTGCGCCAACAATGTTCACGCCACGGACTCGAACATTTCACGCTTGAGGTGCTCAAAGCAATGGGGTTTGATTTTGAACGAGGACGGCAGGACGTTTCTGCGCACCCTTTTACCGCAAGCATTCATCAAACAGACGTAAGGATTACGACGCGTTTTAATGAAGAATTTTTTATTAATGCTATTTTTAGTTCTATTCATGAGGGCGGCCACGGATTGTACGAGCAAGGGATAGATCTTGAGCTTGCGCGGACGCTTCTTGCAAAACCCGAATGTTCAATGGCAATCCACGAATCGCAATCGAGACTATGGGAAAATTGTATTGGGAGAAGTCCGGTATTTTGGCATCATTGGTACCCGATTCTTCTTCAACGCAATCCCGATATTCGCAAAGACCGTTTAAGCGAAGCGTATTTTGTACGCGCAATCAACAATGTTTCCCCGTCGTTTATCCGTGTTGATGCAGATGAGGTGACCTATAATTTACACATCGTTTTGCGATTTGAACTTGAACGCGATTTGTTTGCAGGGAAGATAACCGTTGATGACCTTCCCGACGCGTGGAATGAGCGCTTTGCCGAGCTGCTTGGATTTTCCGGACTTCGCGTGCCTAATGATTCGCAAGGGATGTTGCAGGATATCCACTGGTCTCAAGGACTTTTTGGATATTTTCCCAGTTATACTCTCGGGAACATCTACGCGGCACAGATTTATCAGACCATCAGGCAAGAAATTTCTGATTTTGATGATCGTGTCGCGCGGGGTGAATTGCTGTTTGTGCGAGAATGGCTACGCGAAAAGATTCACCGACACGGCGCGATGTATACGCCGCACGAATTAATCAAACACGTGACCGGCGCAAGCCCGTCGGTGCAATATTTTGAGCAATATCTTGAAGAAAAATTTAAACCTATTTATCTTTTTTAATGCTAACGATCCCCGTACGGTACGGGGATTTCTATTTTATTGATTCAACAACTTTTTGGAATATTGCGGGGTGATGTTCGGCAAGTTGAGCGAGGATTTTTCGGTCGAGTTTGATGTTCGCGTTTTTGAGCGCTCCGATGAGTTTGCTATACGATATGTTGTTTTCGCGGGCGGCCGCGTTAATTTTGATGTTCCAGAGTTTACGGAAATTGCGCTTCTTTTTTCGGCGGTCATGAAACGCGTGGACGCCCGCATGGAGCAGCGCTTCGCGCGCGGCACGCTCTTTTGCTTTGCGCTGCCAACGAAACCCCTTTGTCTGGCGAAGGATTTTCCGGCGGCGTTTTAATGCAATGGTGCCCCGTTTGACTCTAGTCATTTTTACCCATGATATAAATACGATCTAATTTCCATTTCTTTGTTGGGCGATATCGGCCGTTGGCGCTTTTTCTGCAATTGCGCGGATCTTGTTTTTTTTGCCTGAAAATGATTTATACCAACGCCTGCGCGCAATATTTTGCCGTGCGGTGTTATTCGCATTCTCTTAAGAATTGATTTATTTGTTTTTGCCATGCGGTTTAGTGTAACGGAGAATGTGTTTTTTGACAAGGTTTAAAATTTCTGATTTATGATTTAGAGTTTGTTTTGCCCGGCCCCAATATCGCGCTTAATCCTCGCGGCGCTTTCGTGATGGGCTCGGCGGTAAATGGTTGCGCAATGAGCACCAGAAGCCGCTCGATGCGCGCCTCGAGAAATTTTCTGTCGAGATATTTTTCTCTCCCGCGCAGCGCCAGATCCACTTTTATTTTGTTGCCCTCTTTGAGAAATTCATCTGCTTGCCGTGCTTTGAGCGCGAGGTCGTGCTGCGAGGTGCCGATGCCGATACGGACGCTTTTTATCTCAACTTCTTTTCGGTGTTTTGCCGCTTGCCGAGCTTTTTTTTCTTGCTCGTAGATGTATTTCCCGCGATCGGTTATTTTTGCAACTGGAGGATTTGCGGTCGGCGCAATTTCAACTACATCAAGCCCTACGTCAAAAGCGCGGCGCAACGCTTCTTCGAGAGTGATAACGCCAAGATTGGAGCCATCATGGTCGATGACTTGCAGTTCCCGGGCTCGTATTTGATTGTTTACCTTTGGTTTATAAATGGCTTTGTGTACTATGATGGTAACAAAAACAATACTTTTACGCAACACTGTTTTTGTGTATATATTCTGCGCTATACTGCGGGTATGGATGCGTATGCGGACAACAAAAAAATATCGCACGAATTTGAGACACAGGAAACTCTTGAAGCAGGCATTGAGCTTTTGGGCTTTGAAGTAAAAGCAGTGCGCGCGCACAAAATGCACCTCGCGGGCTCCTATATTTTCCCCCGGAGAGGGGAACTGTGGCTTGTTGGCGCGACTATCGCGCCGTATCAGCCGAACAATACGCCGAAAGATTATGAGCCGACGCGCGAGCGAAAGCTTTTGTTGCGCAAGCACGAGATCCAATATCTTGTTGGTAAGTTTTCTACCAAGGGTTTGACATTGTTACCCTTACGGGTGTATAATAAAAACAATCGGATTAAATTATTGCTTGCGATCGCTCGTAAATTCAAAAAACATGATAAACGCGAGCGCATCCGCGAGCGCGAGACACATCGAAAAGTAGAACGAACCTTGAAAGAAATATAAGGGGGTGAACATGGCTTTGAGGAAGAGCAATGAAATGTGCGCTCAGGCGGAGCAGGTGCCGTTAGGCTCCTAAATCCACGACACAACCAAAATAAGTGCAAACTTATTTAATCGAGTTAAAACAGCGTTTGCCGATACATTCGACGGTCGTCTGACTTTAACTCCTGCCTACGCATTAGCGTAAGCAGAAATCCCGATATACTATCGGGACATCGAGCCGCTTAATTCTCGCTAAAGCGGATCTCGGTGTTATACAGCGAGAGCGATAACAGACAAAGATAATCCGGCTGTTGTTGTCTATAAGGGTTTCAAATTTTTTAAGCTTGTCAACCGCCGTTTCTGCGCTTTTCTGACGTGGGTTCGATCCCCACCACTTCCACTCGACTCGCTATGCTCGCTCGTGGTAAACCACCTGAGAAGTTGCGCTAACGCGCAATTTTTTAGTTTGACAAAAGCGGGTCGAGTGCCCTGAGCGAATCCGAGTTTGACGAGGATGAGTCGAATGGGCTAATCTGTTTTTGTGTATTTTGTCTATATGATCAAAAACTCCACATCGTGTTTCTAGAAAAGTATTCTTCTTTGGCAGATGCGCGAAAGCGAGAAATTCAAATCAAAAAATGGAGACGAGAGAAAAAGGAAGCACTTGTTGATCGATACCAAAATAACTTACCAACAAAAATCAAGAGGTAATTGAACGTTTCCTTCCGCAACAAACATTTGATTTCGTGTCCAATCCTCATCCTCTATACTCCTTCTCTAAATACATTTTCAAACGGCGGAGGCCTTCTGTGATTTTTTCAAGATCGAGCGCGTAGCTAAATCGCACGCGCGTCGGGTCGCCGAACCATGTGCCGTCGTAGGCAATTATTTTGTACTTATCGTAGAGATCGATAATAACCTTGTTGGGATTTTTAAATTTTGGAAAGACATAAAACGCCCCCTCGGGTTTCCATACGTCAAGCCCGAGATCAACGAGTCCTTGGTATATATAATCTCGGCGCGCTCTCCAGATCGCGGTTTGTTTGTTGATAACGCTCTGGGGCACGCGCAGAGCGCCACGTGCCATATGCTGCGCCATCACGTTGGTATTCATTGATGTATGTGTTTTTATTTCTATAACCCTTTCAACTACTTCGCGATCGGTTGAATAGAGATACCCTACGCGCAATCCGCACATGGCGAACGTCTTTGAAAACGAATTAATCGTAAGCACGTGGGGACCCTTGAGGAGATAGTTTTTGCGCACATAGATAAGGTCTTTATATACCTCATCGGAGATGATGTACACGCCAAGTTGTTTGGCCAGAATTTCAATTTTTTTAAGCGTAGAAATTTCTTGAACAGTTCCGGTCGGATTGGAAGGCGAGTTGATGATCACTGCGCGGCATCCCCGGATTGCTTTGGCGAAGGTTGTGATATTAATTTTCCCCTGTTCAAGCTTATAGTATACTGGCGTCATGCTGGCAAGGCGAACATTGTGCGGATATGAATAATAGTAGGGTTTTGGCAGAAGCACCTTGGCGTGTGGCTGGGAGATCGCGCGGAGCGTCAGATCAAGCGCCTCGGAGGCGCCATTGGTGATGACAAAGTTTTCTTTTCGTGCCCCGGGATATTTCTGCGCAAGGGCTTGGCGTAAGTCCTCGTTGCCATGAACGGGTCCATACGTAAACATTTTCATTGTGTTGATGCCGCGAAAAATTTGTGGTGGCGGCGTGAGATCGGGCTGCCCGGAACCGAACGAAATTAATCCATCGGCGCTTTTGCCAATGAAAAACGATGGGCTCGAAATTTTTTGCTGTTTCATGATAATGGCGCGTATTATAGCATTGTGAATTACGAAACTCTGTTCTCGACGAGTTTCGTAATGTAAAGTATAGCAGATATATTACGAAGCGTCTTGGTGGTGTGATAACATATAAAAAAAAGCCGCTCACGACGGAGCGGCTCAATAACCAAACAAACTGCGTAGCGTAGCCCAGAGTCCACGGCGCGGTATTTTGTACCAACCATTGTTATACAACACGGTTCCTTCAATTCTCATTTCTTCGAGTGTAGCAACAAAATCTCCGTATTGTACTACGGCATCTATGCATGCATAGATTTGGCCACTTGTCATCCCTTCGGTATATTGACGAAGAACTCTTGTAATTTGGCGCCGAGCAAGTTCTCGACGAGTTGCCGCTGCGTTATCGATATGTTTATCAAATCTCTTCCTTTCTTTTTCAAAATCTGGTTCTCGCCCGCTATAATAACCAGAATCTAGCATATCGTTTCTGTCTTCCATCGAACCACTCGCGCAATTCTGTTTATAACATTAACAAAACGCGCGCGGCATATCAATATCACTTATGCAAATCGCGGTTTTTGCGTTATGATGAAAAAACAGTGTTTCGCGCAATGATAAAAAAAGAAATAGAGAAATTGATTCCACCGGATACGGAGTTTTCGGTCGGCGTTCCAGAACAATCCGAGTATGGCGACTATTCATCGAACGCGGCATTGGTATTGGCGAAACACACAAAACGCAATCCAAAAGAAGTTGCGGAGGAAATCAAGAATCAAATAGTCCCTCGATTAAACTCGGGGCAATTTCCGCTCGTACTACGAGCGGAAATTGCAGGGCCGGGATTTTTGAATTTTTATATCAAGCATGACGCCTTGTATACGACGCTGGCCAAGTACATTGTGCAAAAAAAGCCCATCTTCGCCAGGGCTACGAGGGGCGAGGCAAAAAAGATTTGCCTCGAATTTGTTTCGGCAAATCCCACGGGACCCCTTACGATGGCAAACGGCAGGGGCGGATTTTATGGCGACGTATTGGCGAATATTCTGGAGGCAGTCGAGCACAAAGTTACGCGGGAATATTATATTAACGACGCGGGTAACCAAGTGCGCCTGTTGGGCGAAAGCATTCTGGCGGCCGAAGGGAATCCGCCAGCTGGCGGACCTGATCGTGAGGAGCTATATAAAGGAGAGTATATTAAAGCGTTGCGAGGAAAATCAGCGCAACAAGCGACGGCTTATTTGTTAAAACAAATTAAGGCATCTTTAAAAAAAGCGGGGATCTCTTTTGATATGTGGTTTTCGGAAAAAAACAATATTCACAAAACACAGGCGCTTAAAAAAACATTGAATTTTTTGCAAGAAAAGAAATTAGTACAAGAGCATGAAGGAGCGCTTTGGTTGGGGGTTCCGGAAAACGATGGCGCAGTAATTATCAAATCAGATGGCGTGCCAACGTATTTTTTAGCCGATCTGGCATATCACTACGATAAATTTCTTACGCGAACATTTGATTGCGCGATCAATATTTGGGGGGCAGATCATCATGGCTATGTGGCACGGATGAAGAGGGGCGTTGAAGCACTTGGCGTTGATTCCCATCGGCTTCATATTATCATTATGCAGCTCGTACGATTGGTGAGTGGCGGAAAGGAAGTACGCATGTCCAAGCGCACAGGGGACTTCGTCACGCTCGATGATTTATTGGATATGGTGGGGGTTGACGCTGCGCGATGGTTTTTTTTGGAGCGCTCGCCGGACACTCATATGGATTTTAATCTTGATCTTGCAAAAGAACGGTCAAAGAAAAACCCGGTCTATTATGTGCAGTATGCCCACGCGCGCGCATGCTCGATTCTTAAAAAATCAAAAATCAAAAATCAAAAATCAAAAATACAAACTATAAACTTACTACAAGAATCAAGCGAGCTCGCGCTGATCAAAAAACTTCTTCAGTTGCCGGAAGTTGTTGAAGATATTGCCAGCGACTATCAAGTACAGCGTTTGCCGAAATATGCGTATGAGTTGGCGCGGGCATTTACTGATTTTTATGAAAACTGCCGCGTTATTGATACGACGAATCAAGAATTGACCAAGGCCCGACTTTATTTAGTACAAGCGGCGCAAAAAACGCTTTCAAAAACCCTTGCGCTCATGGGCATTGACGCTCCGGAAGCGATGTAATACCATTTTTGTATATGTCAGGATTCGAAAGAACACAAGCCGATTTAGAAACAACAGGAGGAGAAAATCGTTCTGAAACTACAGCACAAAAGATTGATTTTGCGAAAACTTTATCGCGCGAACAAGGTATTATGCAAAAGCTTCGCGGGAAGGCGCGCGATCTCGTCGGCGGTTTTATGGTATTAACCGCTGTTACGCTTGGAGAAGGCGCGCTCCAGCAGGCATCTGCGGCAGCGCTTGATGTTGGAAAGGGCGAGAGCGTAGAGGAATTTGAAGACCGAGAAGCGGCAGAAGAACGCGCAGTTGCATTTTTGGAAAAACTTATAAAAGCCAGTGCCGGCGATGATATCACAAATCCCGCTCAAAAAAGATTAATGGCTCAACGAGCAGCATGGGTTATGATTCAGGGTTTTGCCGCTCAAGAAAAAAATATAAAAGAAGGAAAGCCAAAATCAACAGAAGTTCATATTACATTTCGGGATATATGTGATGCCCTCGGCGTTCTCAATGGAGCAAGCGGAGAATTTATACAACGTCATTACAAGAGCGACATTGGAGAAGCACAGCGACAAATGGCTACAAACCCAGGACTCCATACATTAATGGAGAAGTCGGCGCAATGTAAATAAGGATATGGAAACAAATTTTCAAAAAATTAGAGCATTGTTACCGAAATCATCACTTACTCCTGCCGAGCAAGACAAATTTCTCGTTGCGTTATTAACCGTGAGCGACAAAGAACTCACACCTATTATTACGTTGTTATCCGAAGATATAACAACAGCGGAAAAACTCTATAAAAATTGGGAGACAAAAGATAATACTGCGCGCGCGGATAATCCATATATGTTGGAAGATATTATGAAAAGTGAAGAAGCT
>DATDWI010000065.1:0-5583 GCA_036517415.1 Minisyncoccota bacterium | reverse complement strand
AGAAATGCTACGTACTTAATACGGGAAACCTCCGTCACGCTCGTTGATGGTCGTGCGGAAATTGCTACCGCGCCAGACTACGCGAGCAAGGAAATTGTTGCCGTATTTGGCGAGCCGGTGTTTAAAGATTTAGACGGCGACGAGGATGATGACGCGTTTTTGCTTCTAGCGCAGGACTCAGGGGGAAGCGGAACATTCTACTACGCGGCCATCGCAATTAATAACGGCGGTAAATATGTCGGCACCAATGCCTTGCTTTTGGGTGATCGAATTGCGCCTCAAACTTTGGGAGTTCAAGATGGTAACGCCGTTGTGAATTACGCGGTGCGTGCGGAAGGAGGGGATTTTACTGCCGCTCCGCGTATTGGTAAAAGCCTTTGGATTAATCTTGATGCGCAAAATTCCAAAATCAGCGAATTGATTAAAAATGCAAAAACGAGTAACCAAGAGAGAAGAGTACCAATCGTTCTTATCGACGCGTCTAAAATGCTGAAGGTAGCCACTCCGGTGAAAAATGAGAAGGTAGTCAGTCCGCTTAAGGTTACGGGACTGGCGAGGGGAGATTGGTATTTTGAAGGTTCATTTCCGATCGCAATCTTTGATTCCTCGGGAACGCAACTTGGCGTTACATCAGCTAAAGCTAAAAGCGACTCCGACGTTGCGGATGGGGCAGGATGGATGACAACGGAATTTATTTCTTTTGAAGCAACGCTTGATTTCGAGAAGTCAGCAACAAGTACTGGTACTCTATTGCTCAAGAAAGACAACCCGTCTGGACTTCCTGAAAACGACGCATCAATAGCAATTCCTGTGAGTTTCTGAGAATGGCCAGAATTGGGTTTGCTTAGAAATACTCTCGCCATGTTTCTGCGCATGTTCGAGAAGACAATGCTTAATACGACATACGCAGAGGTATACTGAACATTATGAACGACTTGCAGAATCAGGTTCCGCAATTAGATGCCGCACACTCTTGGGAATCAAGAGCGGAAAAACCAATAGACAGGAGATTTTTTGAATTCCAGTTTGAGGTAGCAAAAATACTATCGCGCCGCTCACATGCACCTTTGAATCAGACGGTAGGCAAATATGCTCCGTTTATTATTAGAAATTTGCTCAAACCCATTGAAGCCATTAGCGGGAAGCCTGAGGAAATACCAGATAATATACTCCCAGAAATCATGCTCGATGCGGCATATAAAAATTACACAACAATTGGTGTCAGCGACAGGCCAATACCATATCACGAAGGAAGAAGGTTCGGTTGCTTTGCTTATGATTACCACGATAAAGAAAATGCGGTGGAGCTACACTTTTTTAATGCGGAGTTTGATTCTATCGGACCGCTTTCTACAAAGAAGATTTCTGCCCGCCGAGCGGAAATAACAAATGTGATGAAAGCCATAAGAAGAGATTATCCAGAGGCAATAGAAGTTCGAGGCAGATCATGGCTCTATAATTTTGATGCATATCAACGATTGTTTCCTGAGAGTTATATATCGCACATGACACCAGATAAAGACGAAAGTTCATGGATACATGGTACCAGAATATGGGGTCAATTTATGGACAGTGATAACCATTTAAGAGAAGATATGGCAGAAAAGTTCTTAGCTAGTGTTCAAGTATTGCCCGTGGATCAGTTGATGTCCGCATTACCGGCGCCTCCAATGATAGTGAGTGGTCCTATCACGGATTTCTACAAGTTTTACGGCATTGAATGACTGGTTTTGTCAGTCACGAAAGTCAATCAATCTGATTGCCTTGCTACACAAGTTCAGATATGAAAAAAGATATAGTTTTACAACATCGTGCGATTACTTACACGCTGAAGAAAAGTCGGCGGGCATGGCGGATGAGAATGGCCGTGTATTGCGATGGCGCGGTGGTGGTAACAACGCCGATTTATTTTGGAGAGGGGGTTGCCGAGAGATTTGTGCGAGAAAAGACTGACTGGCTTCTTAAAAAGCTAGCATTGTTTACGCCGTTCAGAAACCGTCCAGTCCGCGGAAGAACCAAGGTTGAATATCGCCGCAACAAAGAACGCGCCAACAAACTTGCATTGGAACGCACCGCGCATTTTAATGAAGTGTACAAATTCAATTTCAATTCCATCAATATTAAGAATCAGAAAACGCGGTGGGGAAGTTGCTCGAAAAAAGGAAATCTAAACTTCAGCTACAAAATCGCGCTTTTACCCCAGCGGCTCTCCGATTACATCATCGTGCATGAACTATGCCACCTTGGCGAGTTCAATCACTCAAAGAAATTTTGGGAACTTGTCGCAAAAACAATTCCCGACCACGCCAAGTTGCGAGATGAGCTAAAGAAAACCGGCGTAAGCCCCTACTGAAAACTGAGTTATTTGTTACTCTCTAATTCGCGCGAATTAGAGAGTAACGAGTAATAACCGTGGTTAAAGATGTTTACTATATGCTTATTCGCGCGAATAAGCATATAGTCATGTTGGCTAGAAGGACATCTAATTAGGTGCCGAGTTGCCTCGAATGTTTTAGGCAGGCAGAACGAATTTCAGCATGAACCAGAAGTGGCTGAAACTGCCGAGCATAACGAAAATGTGGAATATGTCGTGGTAGGAATACCACTTTTTTAACTTCACGACCTCATCTAGCGCACAGAAAATTGTTCCCACAGTGTAAAAAATTCCTCCGGCAAGAAGCCACAAAATCCCCTCAAGCGGTAACGCTTCTTTGAGAGGAATCAAAGCGATTACAATGAGCCAGCCCATTAGGAGATATAAGGAACCGGAAACCCATCTTTGAACTGGGCGAAAGACTTTTATTAAAACTCCGCAAAGCGCAAGACCCCAAATCGCTCCGAACATGCTCCATCCCCAGGCTGTCGGCAAGACAATTAGAACAAGAGGCGTGTATGTGCCGGCAATAAGAATATAAATGGCTATATGGTCAAAAATTTGAAATAAGTTTTTTGCAGGATGATTTTTTGAGAGAAAATGATAAAGAGTGCTAAACAAATAAAGTAGGACAAGTGTCGCGCCGAAGATTGAAAAACCGACAACATCCGTCGCCGTTCCACGGAGCGCTGCTAATGTAACCAACAAAGAAAGCCCAGCGATGGAAAGAAGCGTGGCGACAAGATGCGTCGCGCTGCTTACGGGCTCGTTTGAGTCGTCAAAATCGTTCATTCATTAAACGATACCACGAGTAGATAGAGTGGGTTATATATGAACGCTAAATCTTAGAAATTTAGTGCGATTTTCTTATGCTAGTCTTTTGCAAAAGACTAGCATAAGAAAATAAGACGGCGGAGGTTGTGAACAGAAAACTTTACAAATTCCCCCCCATGTTAGCTCGGAGTCAGCAGGTCAGGTCTTTTTGAACATTTTTGTGGCCCTGGAACTGCCGGCGATGCGTTACGTTAAAACGCACATTTGCATATCAATATGGAGGCGATTATGAGCAAATTGCTCACCGGTCTCGGTAATGTGGCAGTGCGTCGTAGCACCGAGACCAACGGCGGGGTTTAATGACTGCAGCTTGCCCTGCGCGCTTTGGGGGTCTTTTCCCTTAGCGCGCCGGATTTCTTTTTATTGCTACGACAGTTGCTTATGAATCAATATGTTGGCGGATGACAAGCAGGGCGCCATATTTGAGCGAAACTTCCGCGTACTTTCCGGTCATTTCTTTGAAATAAGACCGTAACTGTGGTTAAGCGGACCATGTCCTTTTCCTATAGAAAGGTTACGAGAAGCTTTTAGGGCACTGGTTATATATTTTTTTGCTATGCGGACTGCTTCGTAAATATCTTTTCCCCTCGCCAGTTCTGCGGCGATTGCCGATGCGAACGTGCATCCCGTGCCGTGCGTATTTTTTGTTCGGATTCTCCTTACGCTAAACTCATGAAATGTCGTTCCGTTATAAAGCACATCAACAGCATAAGCGTTGTGTGGCAAGTGTCCTCCTTTTATGACGACATTTCGCGCTCCGCGCTCGTAGAGCAAAACTGCCGCGCGCTTCATGTCCTCGATGGTGTTGATGCGCAGTCCAGTCAATGCCCGCGCTTCGTGAAGGTTTGGGGTTATTACGAACGCCAGCGGAACGAGCTTCTTAAGCAAAGATTGTTGCGCGTCATATTTAAGCAGTGCGTGGCCGCCCTTCGCTATCATCACAGGGTCAAGTATAACAAGTTTCGGTTTGTACTTCCGTAGTCGGCTCGTTACGACATCAATGATATTCTTATTCGCCAACATGCCAATTTTTATTACATCCGCGCCGATATCGGACATCACCGAATCTATTTGTCGCCCTACGAATGAAGCGGGAAGCGGAAAAACACCTTGCACGCCTGTAGTGTTCTGCGCAGTAATTGCCGTGACAGCGCTCATTCCATATACGCCGCGAGCGGCAAACGTCTTTAAATCGGCTTGAATGCCCGCGCCGCCTCCTGAATCCGAGCCGGCAATGGTCAATACTCGAGGAATTCTCATCATATTTTTAGGTGGTCCCAACCGCTTGGTTTCAGCCGCATCTTCCGGCCGTTATTAAGTATAAGCCAATTGCCCTTTTCTTTTTTCGTGATTTCGCCAATCTCGGTTACCTCCGTTCCGGTTTTGCGCTTTATACGCGATGCAAGCGAATCCGCGCGCTCCGGAGGAACCGTAAACAATAACTCATAATCCTCCCCTCCGGCGAGGGCAAACACAGAAGGATTTTTGCGCATTGACTTGCAAAAGACTTTTAGCTCGCGAGATATAGGGAATCTTTTTTCATGCAAAATTACGCCGACTTTGCTTTGCTCAGCTATATGCAGCATATCTTGCGCCAGGCCGTCACTGATATCTATCATCGACGTCGCTTTTCGCGCGCACGCTATGGCGGCGGATTCCGATATGCGAGGCGTCGGACTTGTCTGTTTCGCAACAAGAAAATCTCTTATTGCGCCAGAAATTGCCGCGCGCGGAGCTTGCAAAAGGCGCAAGCCGGCTGCGGCATTTCCGAGCGAGCCGGTAACAAGTACTTTATCGCCCGCTTCTGCACCACTGCGGAGCAGGATATTCTTCGGACTGGCCTCTCCCAAAAGCGCGATATCAATCGCGAACTGGGGTGCGCGTGTGATATTTCCGCCAACGATGCCGACAGAATAGGTTTTACATTCGCGCGTGATCCCGCGATACACATCCTCGACATATGCATCTGAAATATTCTTCGGAAGAAACAAAGATACGAGACAATGTTTCGGCGTGCCGCCCATAGCGGCAATATCGCTGATTGAGACCGCGGCAGCTTTTCGCCCGATGCGCTCCGGCGGAGTACCGGGCAGAAAATGGACTCCCATCACTTGAGCGTCGACTGTCGCGAGAATGTATCGAGAGCCGCTACTCTTGATAACGGCGCAATCATCTCCCACGCCGACGATTACATACTTACTCTTTATCAATGAGGATGTAAGTTTGTTTATCAATCCAAATTCTCCGGAATGCGCCATACTTATTTCATCTTAGTAACACGAGCATTTCGGAGAACCATTTCCGGTTCGAGATTGGCAACGGCATCGAGGAGCGCCACTTTAAAACTTGCCGGCCCCCGCGCATTTTTCGCCGCA
>DATDWI010000064.1:0-6823 GCA_036517415.1 Minisyncoccota bacterium | reverse complement strand
GTCCAGAAATGAATGCCGCCATTTCCTATCCGCCAGATCGTAACTGCGGTCACAAAACGCACAGAGTGATGAAGAGAAGAATCGGTTCCCACAATAATCCGATATCGCCGTGCGGGGGCTTTGTTTACAAACTTCGAAATTTCTCGGACAACACCCCCGAGATCAAAAGCGCCTCCGATTAAATTATGAAATAGTGCGTTGGCCATTATAACAGACTGCTTTGTACGTCTTCAAATATTTTATAACTATTGTTCGTAAGCCGCGCGGAGAGTACCCGATCCACTTTAAATACGCGCTTTGCGCCCCGCAAGTGGCAAAATCCTTCAAATGCGTCGCTCGTAATTCGATAAATATCCACCATTCTATTTTTCAGCGGCGCGCCGTTAGCTTTTACATCCTTAGTGACATATTCAATATCAACGCTTTGACGTTTCTCGAATGCCTCGCGAAGAACGGTTCGAATGTTTTGCTGCTGCGCGGAGCCCCAATGGACCGGGACCGCGATGCGTCCCATTGCATTGCGCGAGAAAAAAAGAACATGCCCATTTTTTCTCCCAAATTCATAGAGATTTTTGGTAAGCTCAACATCTTTCAAACAATATTCTTTAATGCGCTCAATGTTGCCCTCTTTGTACCATCGAAGCGCCTGCATGCCATCGGCTGATTTTTGTACGCCCAGCGTTTGGCCGCACAGGTTATCGAGTGAGACGCGAAACCCGACCCCGTGCTCAACATCGTTCATTAAATCAAGCATGGACAACTCCCAAAGGTCCCACGAAAGATAGGGCTGGAGTACCGGAACATCAAAGTGGTGAATATTAAAACCGATGACGCGCCCGCGATGAGCGAGCGCCTGCTTGAGAAGTTTCTCAAATTCTGGTATTTCATGCTCTTCAAACGCAACATAGCGATCGTCGCCATATACATACGCGCCCACCACCGAAACGCCGAGTTTGTCGAATCGATCTTTGCCGCCGACTTCGTCAAACGAATGTTTGGTCTCAATATCAAAAACAATGTCGCCGCTTTGTATGCCTTCTTGCATTTAATGTTTATAGCACAAATAGTGTTTTGTGTACAAGTAATTTTGCTATGATGGTGATTATGAGGCGAAAAAAAACAAAAAACAAAAAACGAAGCGCGATTTTAGAAATTACTACCAAAAGTAATCGTGAGACAAAAGAGCTCGGGGCGCTTTTGGCAAAAACAATTGTTTTTTTCTCGCTCCGCACTCAACTTGAGCAACATCAGATGTTGCTCAATAAGAGAAGAGGAGCGTTAGTGTTAAGCTTGGAGGGCGATCTTGGGTCTGGGAAGACAACATTTGCGAAGGGATTTGCCGAAGGTCTGGGAATCCGCGAAATCATCCAAAGCCCCACGTTTGTTATTGCAAAAATTTATAAAATAATCGCTCCAATAAATATTAGAGTTTCAAAGAAAGAGGGCAAACGTTTTCCCCTCCCCGCCTGTCAATTGGCGGGCAGGCTTACGAAGGAGGGGATAGGGGAGGTTAATGCTTTGAGGCAAAATCATTTATCCCGAGCAACGTCGAGTGGTTATAAAAACCTCATCCACGTTGACGCGTATCGCATTGGTTCAAAAGATTTGCCGGCGATCGGGTTGGACGAATTCATAAAAAATCCAAGCAACATTATTTTAATTGAATGGGGTGATCGCATCACAAAAGCGCTTCCCAAATCAACGTTTCGTGTGGTGTTTCGTCATGCGCAAAAATACGGCAGGATCATCGGCTTCGTTTAACAAAAAAAAGGCAGGGTATCATTCCCTGCCACCGTCGGCAAAATTTACACTTACACTATATTATTATTATGACTATGACGTTTTGTCAGGTGCATTTAGAGGCACAACAACAAGTTGTCCCTCCGCGTCAACTACCATAAACTTTTTTGGCCACACTTCTGGACATCCACCCCTGATATCCGAACAAACAATACGATATCGATATGGAAGGAACCACAATTTTGTTTTCAGAACAAGTTCTACCGATCCGGGTGGTGGCGGCATAAGCGTCGGGTTTATTAGCTCATATGTTCCACGGGTTATTGTTGAAACATTAGCTTTTTTTTCGAAGCTTGATTTTGTAGAAAACGCAACAGTAAACAGCACCGCAAGCAACCCCATTATAGCCGCAAACGAAGCAAGAAAATTTTTGCGACCAAACCCGATGGCATAAAACCAGATTAACGTTGATATGACGCAAACCGCAAAAGCGAGCTCCATATTTTTGCCTCCTTTTCTTTGTCAAACATAGCAAACGCTTTCGTATTTGTCAAGCGGAATATGTCGCGGTACGCTAAAGGTGTATGGCAACAACAAAACAAAAAACGCTTCTCTTGCTCGATATGCACGGGCTTATTCATCGGGCGTATCATGCCTTGCCGAAGTTTCGTTCGCCGAAAGGCGAACCAACGGGGGCGCTCTATGGCCTTTCCACAATGCTCTTGCGCGCAATTCGCGAGCTTCAACCCGATTATATTGTCGCCGCGTATGATTTGCCGGGGCCAACATTTCGCCACGAGGTGTACAAAAAATACAAAGCAAGGCGAGTTGAAGTGGACGATGAGCTGAAAGAGCAACTCGGGCGTTCGCACGACATCACCAAGGCATTTGGCATCCCCGAACTTTCTTTATCCGGCTTTGAAGCGGACGACATGTTGGGGACTATTGTGGAGCAGACCAAAAAAGAAAAAAATCTGCGCGCGGTGATTGTCTCGGGCGATATGGATACCCTGCAACTTGTTGATGATGAACGGGTTGTTGTTTACACCATGCGCAAGGGCGTCGAAGACACGGTACTCTATAATGAAAAAAAAGTACTTGAACGTTTTGGGTTTTCTCCTAAGCTTTTGCCCGATTACAAAGGATTGCGGGGCGACGCCTCGGATAATATTATCGGCGTGCCGGGCATCGGGGAAAAAATCGCAACCGAGACAATAAAGCATTTTGGTTCGTTGAGTAATCTTTATAGAAAATTTGCCGGGAAAAATTTTACTCCGCCTGCTTTTTTAAAACCGCGCATTGCCGAACTTTTGCGGAAGCATAAAGAAGATGCGCTTTTTTCCAAAGAGCTTGCGACTATCCGGCGCGATGCGCCGGTGAAATTCTCGTTACCCCAAGAGCTATTTATGTTTAATACGGAAGCGGTGCGCGCCATATTTCAAACACTTGGGTTTACGAGTTTGATAAAACGCATTGAGAGCGGCAAACCAGCTCCGCCGCTCGCCCCCGTCATTCGTGAAATGACGGGGCTCGCGAACAACGGGGTTGGTTTTCCTGTTGCGCTACGTTCGGTTTTTGATGATGATAAGGCGCTTTCGGATTTCTGGCGCGACATTGATAACACAAAGACGCTCTCATTGATGAAAACAGAAAACACTTTTTTCACGAAAGGCGCTTCGCATCTTTGGTATTTTGACGAAAAATTTTTTAAACGAGAGCGTGCGCGATGGGCAAAATGTATTTCAGAAAAAGATCTCATCTTTTTTGACGGAAAGAATGTTATAAAATCATTTTTTGCCGCAGATTTGCCGATTCCAGAGCGTTTTTTCGATTGCGGAGTTGCGGGGTGGGTATGCGAGAGCACGCTTAAATCCTCCTCGCTTTCAGAACTGTACTCATATTTCCTCGATAGGCGCGAGGAGAGCGAACGTAATGTATTCTGCCACATCGAGGAGCTTAAAAATGCTATGTACGCATTGCTCCAAAAGCGAGCGGTTCTTGATGTGTGGGAACAAATTGAGAAACCGCTTATGCCTGTTCTTTCAATAATGGAAACCCGAGGCATCGGTATTGATCAATCGTTTATTGCAACGCTGAAACGATCGTTTGCCGACGAATTAGATGGTATTGAACGAAATGTCTTCCATCTTGCGGGAACAACATTGAACATCAGTTCGCCCGCTCAAGTGGGAGAAGTGCTTTTTGAACGATTGGGGATTACGTCAAAAAAAATAAAAAAAACAACGACCGGGAAAATTTCAACGCGCGAGAGTGAGTTGATAAAGCTCAAAGACGCCCATCCCATCGTGCCGCTCATTTTAGAACATCGAGAGATTACGAAGCTTATTACGACGTATCTTGATCCGCTGTCTTTACGTGGTTCAGCTGACCATAAAATTCATACGACATTTAATCAAACCGGAACGGTTACCGGGCGGCTCGCCTCCGAATCCCCAAACGTACAAAACATTCCCATTCGTAGCGAACGGGGGGCGCGTATTCGCAACGCATTTGTGGCCTCTGCGGGATTTACGCTCGCCGCGTTTGATTATGTACAAATAGAACTTAAAATTCTCGCTTCTCTTGCGGAGGATCAAAAAATGATTGAGGCATTCCAGCACGGCGTCGATATTCATCGTTTAACCGCGGCGGAAATCAACAATGTTTCGCTTGATGCCGTAACCCCCGCAATGCGTAGCGCCGCAAAGGCAATTAACTTTGGCATTGTGTTTGGCATGGGGGTGCGGCAGCTTGCAGCGAGCACTGGTATGACAGCCGCGGACGCACAACAATTCTATCGTGAGTACTTCGACGACTTTCCGCGCATTCGCGCATATATTGAGAGCGTTCGCCGCGATGTTCACAAAAATGGATTTACCACAACCATGTATGGCCGCAAACGATTTTTTGATATTGCGGCAATTCAAGGAAATCGCTTTTTGGAAACGGAGATGGAGCGCATGGCGGTCAATGCCATTGTACAGGGAACCGACGCCGATATTGTGAAGCGCGCAATGGTGCGGGTACACAAGCTGTGCGATTATGATATTGTGCGGCCTCTTTTGCAAATTCACGACGAGATGATATATGAGATTCGCGACGACGTGGTCGCGGCAATGATCCCAAAAATTCGTGAGATTATGGAGTCGAGCGGATCGTTGCGCGTTCCGGTAACGGTAGGGGTTTCTATCGGCAAGCGCTGGGGAGAGATGAGAAAATTTGGGGATAAATAACATTGCGCTTGTGCGAACAATTCGCTATTATACGAGTATATGAATCCGAAAAAGAAAGTGCTTATTATCGAAGATGAGCTTGCGCACCTCGATGTAATGCGGCAAAAGCTTGAAAAAGAAGGATATAATGTTGCGGCGGCCACCGACGGAGAGGCCGGATATACGATGATTACAACAATGAACCCCGATCTTATTTTGCTTGACGTTATTTTGCCCAAGATTAATGGGTTTGATATTTTAGAGCGCATGCAAAAAGACAACATTCACACCCCCGTTATTGTTGTCTCCAATTCCGGCCAGCCGGTAGAAGTTGACCGAGCGCTTGCTTTAGGAGCTCTAGATTTTTTGGTAAAGGCGGAATTCGATCCTTCTGATGTCGTCGAGAAAGTTCGACGTGTATTGGGTGATGCGTCTGCCGGCGCGCCTCCGGGAAGGCCCGATGCGCCATCAGTGCGCGTTGCATCGTCCTCGCTTCCCTCTTCTTCAACTGTTGTAGGTAATGATACCGTAAAAACATTGAAGATTTTGATCATCGAAGACGATCGTTTTTTGCGCGACCTCATTCAGCAAAAACTAACCAAAGAAGGATTTACTACTCTTGTTGCTGTTGATGGCGAGGAGGGTGTAAAAATCGCAAAAGAACAAAAACCCCACTTGGTGCTGCTCGACCTCATTTTGCCGGGGATTGATGGCTTTGAAATATTGCGCAAGCTCAAGAGTGACTCTGACATGTCGGCAATTCCGGTGATCGTGCTTTCCAATTTAGGGCAAAAAGAGGATATGGATCGCGCCATGAAAGCCGGGGCGGAGGATTTTATGGTTAAAGCGCATTTTACCCCGACAGAAATTGTTTCCAAAATTCGCAGTATTCTTGAAGAAAAATATTTTCGATGATTTATTTGTTTCTCGGTGACAACGCGCATTATGCGCTGGAGAAAATAAAGGCGCTCAAGGGCGCTTTTTTACAAAAAGGAGGGCTTGCGTCGTCCGTTACCGAGGTTTCCGGAGAGAATATTTCGTTTGAAGAGCTGGCGGCGATTATTGACAGCAACAACATTTTTGGGCAAAAACAGCTTATTATTCTCAAGCATACCATTGCGACGCACCCGCAGTGGATTGAGTTTTTGCGCTTGCGCGGCGAGCCGCTCCGCGCGACAAAAGATATTATCATATTTTGGGAGCGCGCACTGTCGAACAATGCGGCAAAAGAATTTTTTGCAGCGTACGCGGAAAAAATTCAACTGCTTGATGGAGAAAACAGCGAACATACTATAGGGTGGATCCGCAAAGAAATAAAGGGGCGCGGACTGAACAACGGCAAGCTGCTTGAGCGGCGCGCCCTCGAACAATATGTACGAGGCGGCGCGTGGGCCGTTATTCACATGCTGGATCGTATAGCGCTTGGTGATGTCAACTACCACATCGGTTCGCCCGGTCTTACGGCAGACAATGTATTTGCAGACAAAAATATATTTCGTGTGACCGATGCGCTGCTTCAACGCCAACTATCCGCTGGGATGACAACGCTTCATACAGCTCTTATACGCGATACAGCAACTCCGGAAGATGCGCTCCGCGTGCTATTGTGGCAGATAAAAACCATGGTATTGGTTGCCCGGGGCGAGAACAAGACGCTTAAAAATTTTGTTGTGCAGAAAACAAAGCGGTTGTTGTCTTCATATTCTGCGGCAGTTGCCGAGCAGTTATGGTGGGGAGGGATTTTAGCGGACTCCGCAATGCGCCGGGACAAAAAAAACGCCCGTGAGCACCTCGAGCGCTTTGTGTTTTCAATCAAAACTCCCCATGCGGCAAATCGGGCAGTGGATGAAATATAAGAAGTGTCATGGGGC
>DATDWI010000063.1:0-2773 GCA_036517415.1 Minisyncoccota bacterium | reverse complement strand
ATATATCCTTTGGCTTTGATGGCATCGAGGTCGCGTTTAGCGCGGTCAATGGGAATTGCAAATCCAATATTTTGCGCTCCAAAAACCACCGCGGTATTAATTCCAATCGCTTCTCCGCGAAGATTAACCAATGGCCCACCGGAATTTCCGGGGTTGATGGCGGCATCGGTTTGAATGAGTCCGCGCAGGCGTTCGTGGTGGCCCTCAAGATCGGTCACTGCGCTTAAAAATCTGGATAGTCCCGACAAGATACCGACCGATACGGTGTTTTGAAATTCTCCCAGCGCATTGCCGATAGCAATTACTGCTTGACCGAGTTTTATATCTTTTGAATTTCCCAGTGCGATGGCCGAGAGATTGGTTGGAGGTTTTTTGAGTTTTATGATTGCAATATCGGCCAGAGGATCTACGCCGACAATTTCCATTTCGTAACGGTTTTTTCCGATAACGGCGGCATAGCGCGCTTTTTTATCTGCAATGACGTGTTTGTTGGTCAGTACGATACCGGATGGGTCAACAACAAACGCCGAACCTGACGATATGGTAACCGTTCCATCATCTGCAGATTCTTGGCTCAACCGATCCGCGAATTGCTGGGGATCAAGACCCATTTTGGTCATTTCGGTTTGCACGTCGGCGACATTCTTGCTTGCAGCAATACTGATGACCGCCGGAAGAGTTTTTTGTATTGCCTCTATAATTTTTTGTTCATAGTCCATCCCGTTAGAAGTTTAAACTCATATTGGTAATGTTATAAAGAAGCCGTGAGGCGACTTTGCTCCAAAGCAATTGTTGTAGCACTATGTTTGTCGAACTTCTTACGGGATCCATTCCTTCCACTATATCAAAGATGTATGATATACAAAAGCAGGCAGGCGAGTCCCTGTAGTTCAACGGACAGAATAACTCCGTCCTAAGGAGTAGATGACCGTTCGATTCGGTCCAGGGGCATACATAACGTGAGTGTGGGCCCATAGTTTAGTGGCAAAACACATCCATGGCATGGATGAGATCCGAGTCCGATTCTCGGTGGGTCCAAAACGTAAAGCTGTGATATAATTACTCTATGACAACGACGCTGTTTGAGTTGGCGATGGTGGTGCTGTTGGCGACGGGATTGGGAATTGTGGCCAAAGTATTGCGGCAGCCGACGATTTTGGGGTACTTGGTGGCCGGCGCGCTGATCGGCGCGTTTGGATTTCTCAATCTCTCGGACGAGAAAACATTTCGCGTTTTTTCTGATCTGGGAATTATGTTTTTATTGTTTTTGGTTGGTCTGGAAATCAACTATACTTCACTGCGCTTGGTCGGCCGCGTTTCGTTGCTGGTTGGGCTGGGGCAGATTGTTTTTACGTTTGGTCTTGGGTACGGTATCGCTGTTTTTCTTTTTGGCCTCGGTCCGCTTGCTGCATCGTATATTGCAATCGCCCTTACGTTTTCCAGCACCATAATTGTCGTCAAGCTCCTTGCGGACAAGAAGGATATTAGTAGTTTATACGGAAGAATCAGCGTAGGGTTTTTGCTGGTTCAGGATTTTGTCGCGATTGTGGTTCTGGTTGCGCTTGCGGGTATTAGTCAAGGCAATGAAGTCGCGTGGTGGGTTGTTGCGTGGACTGTTGTCCAGGGAATCGTGCTTTTTGCCGCGATGCTGTGGCTGGGGAGGAAAATTTTCCCCTATATTTTTGACGCGCTCGCGCGCTCTTCGGAGCTTTTGTTTTTATCGAGTTTGGCGTGGGTATTAAGCTTGGCGGCGGTCGTGAGTAAAATAAATTTTTCTATTGAGATCGCGGGTTTTTTGGCGGGCATTGCGCTCGCGAACTCTTCCGAGCATTTTCAAATTGCTTCTCGCATCAGGCCATTGCGGGATTTTTTTATCGTGATTTTTTTTGTGCTCCTTGGATCGTCTTTGGCATTTTCGCATTTTTCCGGGCTTTGGGTTTCTATTCTTGTATTTTCTTTCTTTGTTCTCATCGGAAATCCTATTATTGTCTGGATTATTATGGGGCTCATGGGGTATCGGCGCCGGACGTTTTTTTTAGCAGGCATTACGGTTGCGCAAATTTCCGAATTTAGCTTAATTATTGTTGCGCTCGGCGCGCGGCTTGGACACATCAACGAGAGTGTTGTGGCGTTGGTGACCGCGGTGGGGATTGTTACCATTGCCGTCTCGACGTATTTTATTGTGTTTGGCGATCGATTGGTCCGATCGTTCTATTGGTGGCTCGGTGTGTTTGAGCGCCGTATTTCGCGCGAGGAAATTGCGAATATCACACTGTCACGAAAGCGCATTGTCGTGATTGGCGCCCATCGCATTGGGCATCATCTTCTCCATAATTTGCCGAAACAAAATGTGCTTGTTGTTGATTTTGACCCGGAAGCGGTGCGCCGCTTGCGCGAAGAGGGATATGATTGTCTCTTCGGCGATATCGAAGATGAAGAAATTCGGGAACGCGCAGAGCTCGCAAACGCAGCGCTTGTTGTGTCTACGAGCCCGCATTTTGAAGACAACGCATCGCTGCTTGAGTATGCCTTGACACTTGCGCGGCGGCCGAAGATGATCGTGCGCGCAGAAGTTGAGCGCGACGCTTTCATGCTCTATAACCTTGGAGCCGATTATGTCATTATCCCTCATCTCACCTCCGGTTTTTATTTGGGCAAGGCGCTTGCTCTTGATCCCCAAGGCGCCACGCTCGATCAGCTTCGCAAAAAAGATATGGCACTCATGGCCGAAGAACGCGCATCATTTTTATCCTCTCCGTTGCTGCCGTAGGGG
>DATDWI010000062.1:0-17424 GCA_036517415.1 Minisyncoccota bacterium | reverse complement strand
GAAGATAAAGACGCTTCAATTTTCCCGGAACCGATTGGGGGCTGGGCTTATTTGCTCCACAGAAAGGCGCCTCATATCTGGATTTCTCGGACACGAGATTTAACACTAAGGAGCGGCTGGAAGGATAGCCGAATTTTAGTGAAAAAAGACAGATTTTATTGTAGCCCAAATACCGGAAATCCTCCAGACAAAATAGGCATTGCCGGACCACCAATTAAAACTTCTAAAGGCTGGTTGGTTGTTACTCATATCGTTCATGGCCAAGGAGAAAATATGTTCAACCGAGTTTATAGCTTAGGCTTTATGGTCTTGAACCTTCTGAATCCTACTAAGATTGAATATGTTCATTCATCTTCAATACTGTGGCCAACAGAAGAATATGAGATCATCGGCACAGTACCAATGGTTTGCTTCAGTAATGCTATTGTTGATCCTGGTGGCGATTCTCTCTACATCTACTGGGGTGGCGGTGACACAGTAATTGCTGGAGGAGTGCTGAAGAAAGAAGATCTACCGATGTGTTACTAAGAATGAATTTTGCTTAAAGCTTACTTCTAAATTGAGAGGTAAGCTTTTTTCTTTCTTTCAAAAAAGAATTTGCTGAAGAAAAACTTGAAATTGTCAAAGAACGCGGCGAAGCTGCTAATTTTTCGGGGGCTTCTCCTCGCCGCCGCAGGCGGCGAAATGCGTCCGAACTATTTTCAGTATACGCAGCCACCTTGAGATAGGTTCGGAGTCCGAGTTGCATCCTCCTTTGCTGAAGCTACGGACGGACAAGTCGGATTCTCCAAAAACCCACTCAAGAACTTTTTCCACCACGTCATATTAGCGGTTTTTCTTTTGGCTTATTTATGTCCTCGCTTGGGCTGGCGAATTTTTTCGGCAGGCTTATCTATTCATGCGTGTTTACCCGCGAGCGTTTTTAAGAGCGCTAGTCCACCACAAGAGTTGAGTGATCATGGCTTCCGCTTGCTTTGAGACCAAAGCAAAAAGTTCTTTAGCGTCCATCTTACCGAATAGCACTTGGAAATATTGCTCGCCCGGAATGTGCACGGCGTTTCTAATTGGCGTCATTTGAAGCTCGATGGTGTTTAAGCGCAATTGCTCTACAGCGCGCACTCCACCAACGTCACCGTAACTCACGAAAGCAACTGGCTTGTTATTCCACTCCTGATAGACCCAATCGAGCGCGTTTTTGAGTACCCCGGATGTTCCGTGATTATATTCGGGCGTGACTATAACAAAGGCGTCTCCCTCCTCTATTTTCTTTGTAAAACGCGCGACTGCTTCGTTTTTGTAAAGTTCTTGCTTAAATGATGGGCTCGTCGGCTCGTTGAAAAACGGCATATCGTAATCGCGCAAGTCGAGCACCTCTACTGTGACTCCTTTCTGCTTCTTAATTGCTTCGGCGATTCATACGGCCGCCTTGTCGCTAAAGCGACCCTCGCGAGTGCTACCAGCAATTACTTTGATATGAAGTGGCGTATTGTTTGTCACGGGTTTGTAATAAGTTAATTTGATAAATAATAATTCGACGCCATGCCTTTCGTTTTTTCTTTGGCTTGAGCTCCTCCGAAAGACGTTTAAGAGATATTAGCATATTCTTATATGATAGCGCAAGACCCGTAACATCATACCGACTCTCGCATGACCTTGGCTTCGACTACCAGACCATCACGCGCGTCTATCAGAAACTCCGAGAAGCTTTGGCGGCAGACGCAAGGGCAAACGGGGACGCGGTGCAAAGGGTAAAAACATTGTTTTTGGCCTTCTGGAGCGCGATGGCAAGGTATATACGAGGGTTGTGGAGCATGTATCGAAAGAGGAGCTCATGGCGGTCATTAGGAAGAAAACCAGAAAAGGTTCGGTCTACGGGGTTTCCAAATATCATTTTCCGATGTATCTTAAAGAAGTGGAATATCGATTTAATCACCGGAAGGACAATTTATTCAAACTGTTTATTAACATCTATTTTGGTTACGTTTCACACTAATTACCTAAAACAAATATGCCGCATTCGCATCATGCACAATCAAGCTCTACTTTTGACGGTCTTGGGATTGCCCCGAGGATTCTTGAAGTTCTCGCACGGCTTCACTACACGACGCCAACTCCAATTCAGCATCAGGCAATTCCTCCCGCGATGGAGGGAAAAGATGTTGTGGGAGTGGCACAGACGGGAACCGGGAAGACCCTTGCATTCGGCATTCCGATGCTTCAGCTCTTGGCGCGCGAAAAAGGCAGAGGATTGGTATTACTTCCGACGCGCGAATTAGCGCTTCAGGTTGACGAGGAACTTCACAACATCGGGCGCTCTTTTGGGCTCAAAACTGCAGTTCTCATCGGAGGGCTTTCTCTTGCCCCGCAACTTCAATCGCTCGCAAGAAACCCCCATATTATTATCGCGACTCCCGGGCGCCTCATTGATCATTTGGAACAAAAAACACTCACCTTGGATTCGGTAAAGATTCTTATACTTGATGAGGCGGATCGCATGCTTGATATGGGGTTTGAGCCCCAACTGAAGAGAATTTTTCCGCATGTGCCCAAAGCCAGACAAACCATGCTTTTTTCTGCAACCATTCCTTCCGAAATTATGGCAATCGCATCGCGCTATATGAAATTGCCGGTGCGGATTGAGGTAGCGCTTTCCGGTACGACAGCCGAGAAAGTGTCGCAGGAAATTTTTATTGTACGAAGGGAGGCAAAACTCAAGCTTCTCGGCACAATACTTCGCGAGTATAAAGGGTCAACGCTGGTATTTACACGGACAAAATATGGCGCCAAAAAAGTTGCGCGCGCCGTGCGCGACATGGGGCATCGTGCGGAAGAAATTCACGGGAACCGATCGCTCGCTCAGCGCCGCGATGCGCTTGATGGATTTAAGTCAGGAAAGTACCGCGTCTTAATTGCAACCGACATTGCCGCACGTGGCATTGATGTACGCGGAATCGAACTTGTTGTGAATTTTGATATGCCGTCAAAGTCGGAGGATTATGTACATCGTATTGGGCGCACGGGAAGTGCGGGAGCCGAAGGGCATGCGATTTCGTTCGCTCTTCCCGAAGAGCACCACGAAATTCGTGCCATCGAGCGTCTTATCAGAAAAACCCTTCGCGTGTCGCTTCCTCCGGGTGCATCTCCGATGGATGCGGTTGCTCCCGCCGTAGGACCATTGGCGCGGCCTGTAAGAGGGCGAAGAAGCTCTGGCCGCCCATTTGGCGGATACCGCTAAAATTTATAATAACAAAATCCCGCCGATTAATCTCGGCGGGCTCGGGATCGCACATTGTTGAACAACGGTATTTTTTTTCAGACAGTGGCGGGTTTCATCTCAAGAAGATCGAGAAGTTCTCCTGCCTCGGTAATTTTCCTATCGACATCTGCCTGGGAGAACATCTGCCGCGCCCATTCAGTGTGAAGCTTCAAGTTTTTGTGGAACGCGCCTTGGGCTTTGAGGACTTCTATTGGCTTTTTTTGCCATTCGGCCGCAAGTCCAAAAATGACTTGCTGAATCCATGCTGGGCTAAGCGCCTGACTCAAATCTGCATCGCGGATAATCTGGCCGCACAGCGAAAGATTTTTGGACGCAATTTGGTACGGGTATTCGGTTACGTGGATCAGCGAAATGATATTTTCCGCATGCGCTTGGTCTTCCCGAGCAATGTACTTTTCAAAGCCTCTCACTGCTCGTTCGATGTTCAGATCGTCGCTACCCATCATCCCGGAGTGATCAAAATCATGGAACATGGCGGCGATAATCAAGTCGCGCATCTCACGCCGACTTAATGTGCTGGCATAAAAAATGCACGCTTGATAACATAACCACATGACATGGAACATGTGGCGAAAGTTATGGTAAGGATGCAGTAAATTCTGCGCGTGATTGAAAATGGCCTGAAAGTAGCCGACCACGTTACCCTCGTACAGATTGTGGTCGTTACGAATAATCTCTGGCAAGTTTCCGCAAACCATTGCGGTCATCGTGTTCTCCTCTTTTGTCAATAAAACTACAGAAATTATATATTATAAGATAACAATTGTCCATCGAGAATAATAAGTCTGTTTGTTATGCGGGCTTTGTGTTATCATGAAAGCATTTGATGAAGAAGAAAAAACAGAAACATAACGACACAAAACTTTCGCTGTGGCGTGAGGGTTTGCGCCCCGAGACGCGGCATTCGGTAGGGGCGATTGTTGCTTTTGCCATCGGCGCGGTGATTCTGCTGGCGTATTTTGGCAAGGCGGGAGTTGTTGGGAATATGACGCACCGGTTGTTTACAACGCTGTTCGGAACCATGTTTTTAATGGTACCCGCGACGTTTTTTGCTATGGGCATTGGGCTTTTGCGCGCATCGCGCCCGCGTCTCGTTGCTACGACTCTTGCGGGGGGAATCATATTACTGCTTGCGGTCTTGGGAGCAGTTGATGTGTTGGGCGGCAGCAAGACTTCAGGGTATGTCGGATTTCTGTTCGCATATCCGCTTCTTCGATTTTTTGATTTCTGGGCAAGTATTATATTGTTAGGGGCATTGGGCGTCGTTGGGCTTGTGGTGATGCTCAATATTTCGCTGTGGCCGCGCCGCGATAGCACGGACGAAACTCATCAAGAGCAGCACGTTATTCCCAGCGTCGCTCCGGTGATAAGCACACCACCGGCGGCAATCGAGCGGAAACAGGATCATCACACTGATGTCGAGGAAGAAGATAAAGAAGAAACTGACCGCGCCGACTCAGGGGAAGGCGGGTTTTTACAAAGAACGCTTCGGTCACATCGCGGCGGAACAAAGTACACTAAAGACTATGCCGCGCCTCCGTTGTCGCTCTTGGATGATACCAAAGGAATTCCTTCCAGCGGCGATATTAAAGCAAATGCGAACATTATTAAACGAACGCTCGCGAATTTCGGTATCGACGTTGAGATGGGGGAGGTTCACGTTGGGCCTTCGGTTACGCAATATACGCTCAAGCCCGCGGAAGGGATTAAGCTATCGCGGATTACCGCATTGCACAATGATCTTGCGTTGGCGCTTGCCGCGCATCCCTTGCGCATTGAGGCGCCGATTCCCGGGAAATCATTCGTGGGTATTGAAGTGCCCAATCGCTCGATTGCTCTGGTAGGTTTGCGGAGTTTGCTAGGAGACGAAGCGTATGAGAAATCTCCTCCGCTTACTTTTGCGGTCGGCCGCGACGTTGCGGGGAATCCGGTGTATGCGGATATTGCCAAGATGCCCCACTTGTTAATTGCAGGATCTACCGGATCGGGAAAATCTATTGCCATTCACGCACTGATTTTAAGCATGTTCTATAAAAATTCTCCCCAGACGCTTCGGTTTATCATGATTGATCCCAAGCGCGTTGAGCTTTCTATTTATAATGAAGCACCGCACCTTTTGACCCCGGTGATTATTGAAGCAAAAAAAGCAGTTTTGGCGCTTCGCTGGGCGGTGCGTGAAATGGAGCGGCGGTATGAGTTGCTTTCTGCGGAACACGCCCGCGATATACATTCATATAATATCGCGATAGTCAAGGCATCCCGCGCGGATGAGATGTTGCCAAACTTGCTCATTGTTATTGATGAACTTGCCGACCTCATGGGAACATATCCGCGGGAAATCGAAGCGTCTATCGTTCGTTTGGCGCAGATGTCGCGCGCGGTTGGGATTCATCTTGTCGTTTCTACCCAGCGGCCGTCGGTTGAAGTTATTACGGGACTTATTAAAGCAAATATCACCGCGCGGATTGCGATGGTTGTTGCATCAAATATCGATTCGCGTACTATTCTGGATATGTCCGGCGCAGAAAAACTTTTGGGAAACGGCGATATGCTCTATTTGGCAGGGGACACCGCAAAGCCGCGCCGGGTGCAGGGAGCGTTTATCGCCGAGCGCGAAGTAAAAAGCGTTGTTGGATACCTCAAAGAGCATGTTGATGAAGAAGCGGACCATATGACGCTTGAAGGAACCGCGCCACTGTCCGAAGGATTAGGAGAAAGCGTGCTCGAACAGGATGACTATGATGGCGATGATGAATTGTACGAAGAAGCAAAATCAATTGTTATCGAAGCGCAAAAGGCATCGACATCGTACTTACAGCGGCGGCTGCGGCTGGGTTACGCGCGCGCCGCGCGTCTGATGGATATATTGCAAGAACGCGGCGTTGTGGGTCCGGGAGAAGGTGCGAAGCCGCGGGAAGTTTTGATAAAAAAGAGCGATGGCCCAATGAACACGATACATAATAATGACGACGACTCCGTCGATACACCGTACACTAACTTTGATATACATTAATGCACGCGCGGCGACTTTTGTTTATCATTATTCTATTCCTTGCGCTCGGTTATTCTATCTATGCTGCGCGTGGTTTTTTGTTCTCCCCTGCACTGCGCGTTTCTCTTCCGCATGATGGCGATATATTTGAAACGTCGCGGGTTTATTTTGCCGGGCGCACCGACCCGGGACAGCGCGTGCTGGTGCGCGGAAAAGAATTTTTTGCCGATGAAGCGGGATACTTTGAAGGAACACTCGTACTTTTTCCGGGATACACCGAGATCGGATTTTCTGCAGAGGATCGCTTCGGCAACGAACGCCGCACAATCCGGAAAGTATTTATAAAAAGCGATTAAACCTCATTTATTTTATTTTGTCAAGTTGTTCTTTGGAGTATAATTCTCTACTATTGAACAATGTCAAAACAGCAAAAATCGGAAAAAATCAGCGATGCGCAGGAAAATAAATGGCATGAGGTTGATGCCGCGGTCAAAGATTTACAGACACGCTACGGTGACTCTATTGTGATGAAGCTCGGCGATGTGCCAAAAGTAGACGTGGATGTGATCCCCACCGGCGCTTTGAGTTTGGATATGGCTCTTGGCGTCGGAGGAGTGCCGAGAGGCAGGATTATAGAAATTTTTGGCCCAGAGTCATCGGGCAAGACGACGCTTTCGCTTCATATAATTTCGGAGGCGCAAAAAAAGGGAGGCATTTGCGCGTTTGTGGACGCGGAGCACGCGCTGGATCCCGAATATGCCAAAAAACTTGGAGCGAAAATAAATGACCTTCTTATTTCCCAGCCTGATACGGGCGAGCAAGCGCTGGAGATTGTAGAATCCTTTGTTCGTTCGGGAAAAATTGACGTGGTGGTTGTGGATTCTGTAGCAGCGCTTACCCCCAAAGCGGAAATCGAAGGGGATATGGGCCAGCAGCATATGGGGCTTCAGGCGCGTTTGATGTCGCAGGCTCTGCGGAAACTTACCGCGATCGTATCAAAATCAAAAACGGTCGTCATTTTCATAAATCAAATTCGTATGCAAATCGGGGTGTTTTTCGGCAATCCCGAGACCACGACCGGTGGCAAGGCGCTGAAGTTTTATTCTTCGGTACGCATCGAGGTGCGCAGAGCCGCGCAAATTAAAAAAGGAGAGGAAATTATCGGCAATCGTGTAAAAGCAAAAGTGGTGAAAAATAAAGTAGCGCCGCCGTTTCGCGTTGCCGAATTTGATATTTTATATAATGAAGGGATTTCATACGAAGGCGACTTGCTAAACTTGGGAGAAAAACATGGGATCGTTAAAAAATCAGGGGCGTCGTATAGTTTCGGCGACATTTCGCTCGGCCGAGGATACGACGCCGCGCGGGCTAAACTCCGCGAAGACAAAAAACTCGCCCACGATCTTGTGCGCGCGATTAAAGAAAAGACGAAAGAAGTCGTAGCGTAGTTATTTTTATTTTGTCGTAAAGGGCACTAGGCCCAAAAAGCGGGCGCGTTTGATGGCTTCGGCGAGCCGGCGCTGATGCAGGGCGCACGTTCCCGTTTTGCGCCGCTTTGCGACTTGCGCTTGCGGCGTTAAAAACTTCCACAAAAATTGCGTGTCTTTAAAGTCCACCACCGTAACGTTTGCTGCGCAAAAATAACATTGTTTCTTCTGGCCTATTTTCATTGTTTTCACGGCTAAAACGGTATGTCCTCGGGCTTAATGTCGTCTTCGGGATATTCGACTGTTTCTAAGCTTTCCGATACGTTTTTTTGGGTGTTTTGAGGAACAGCATTTTCTTCGCGATTTACTCCTCCCACCCCACGGGGTCCGAGCTGCATCGATTCCGCGATAATCTCGGTGCGATATTTTTTTTGCCCATCTTGTCCCTCCCAGCTTCTTGTTTGAATTCTTCCTTCAACCATGACCAATGACCCTTTTTTAAGGTATTGTTTTGCGATTTCCGCAAGCCGCCCGAACATAACGATATTGTGAAATTCGACTTGTTGCTGCGGTTGTCCTTCTTTGTTTTTCCACATACGGTTGGTCGCAACGCCGAAGTTTGCCACTGGCTGTCCCGAAGGCAATGTTCTAAGTTCCGGATCGCGCGTGAGATTTCCTATTAAAAATGCTTTATTTAAATTCATGTTTTGTTATTAGTTTATAATATCGCGCTATGCTCCCAATATTTCTTCCAATTTTTTGTCTATTTCTTTAATGGCATTTTCATCAATAGGCGGCGCCTTGGGCATTATTGGCTGTTGCGGTTGCTGGGTTTCTGTACGCGGTGTTTTGATTGTTCTACCAATGGACGCCGGGCGCGGAATAACGCGCTGGGTGTATACCATCAAAAAACGCAGAACAGATTCTTGCTCGAGCGACGATTTTATTTCTCCTGTTTTTGCTTTCGGCACCATTGCGCGAAAATGCGCAACATATGCTTCAGTCATTTTTTTAATAGGGTAGGAAAGTTTGCGCTTATACACTTCGCCTTCGTGGTCAATCAGTCCGCCGAGTTCTTGGGCGCGACTTTTGATAGATTGATGAAAATCCCGCGCCGCTTCATCGGCGATTGAGGGTGTAATCAGATATGCTATTTCATACAATTTTGTTTCTGTTTCCATACCGTCCATTCTAACATGCCACTATTTTTAAGGCAATACTGCAAAAGTTTGCCCTAAAATTTATCTTATCTAGCCCCACTTGGCAATCCGATTGCCAAGTGCTAGGATTTCACTCATATGGCGCGACCCAAATTTGCTGTCGGAGAGTTTTATCATGTTTACAATCGAGGCACAGAAAAGCGTTCTATTTTCCGTTCTCAGGAAGATCTCGATCGTTTTCTGCAGAGTATGACAGAATTTAATTGCATGAGGCCGATCGGCAGTATTTATGAGAGCTCTTTTCTTAAAGAAGGTATTAGGAAAAAACGACAGCAGAAAAAATTACTAAATATTATATGTTATTGTTTGAATCACAACCATTACCACCTTGTTTTAGAGCAACTAGTTGATGGCGGAATTAGCGAGTTTATGCGCAGAGTGGGAACGGGCTATACTCAGTATTTTAATTTACAAAACAAAAGAAACGGGGTTCTTTTTCAAGGCAAATTTAAGGCAACATACATCAACTCAAATGAATATCTGTTGCATGTTAGTGCGTATGTAAATTTAAATCACAAAATTCATTCACTTGGCAATCGGATTGCCAAGTCGAGTTGGGGCGAGTATATGGGAGAGAAACAGGCGGCTATTTGTAGTAAAGATATTATTTTGAACCAATTTAAAAACAACAAAGAATACGAGGAATTTGCGATCAGTTCTTTAATAGATATCCAAGAACGTAAAAAACAAGAAAAAGACCTAGAAAAACTGCTACTAGAATAACTTGGCAATCCGATTGCCAAGTGGGATGGTAGAAAAAGGAAGGATTAAATCTTAAATTCTATCACATCCCCATCCTGCACAACGTATTCTTTACCTTCGGAGCGGAGCCAGCCTAGGTCACGCGCTTTACTCCAGCCACGCGCCTCCATCAATCTCTCCCAATGAATAACATCGGCGCGGATGAATTTGTCCTCAAAATCAGAGTGAATCGCGTGCCCAGCGCGTTTTGCGGTTGAGCCACATGGGATAGTCCACGCTCGTGTTTCGTCCTCGCCAGTGGTAAAGAATGTGATAAGTTCTAGAAGTTCATGTGCTTTTTTGATAAGTTCGGGGAGTCTCGGCGCAACGCCAAGTTCTTTGCATTCCTCGGCTGAGAGAGCGGCTAGAGTGTATTCTTGGGCGAGATCCAAAAATAGTTGGTAGTTTGCAGTTGTTAGTTTGTAGTTGGCTTGCCCGCCTAAATTTCCTTGAGAAATATTGGCGGGTGAAGAAGAAATATTAAAAACAATCAACTCCGGTTTGAAAGAAAGGAGTTGGTATTGTTGTGTAAGAGATGAAAATGCTCGGTGGGGATGTGCCAAATTTTGCTTTGCAAAATTTGGGGTTAAGGAATTTTCAGAACTTGCAGTTGCGGTGCTTGACTTAAGCATTTGCTCAAGTGCCTCAAAAGTTTTGCGCCGCTCCACATCTTCCTTTTGTCCCGTTTTTGCATCTTTTGCGGCTTTTTCTTTCGCTTTTGTTACTGTTTCGAGATCTTTGAGCATAAGCTCGGTTTGTATTATTTCAAAATCGCGCACGGGATCGGGGGAGCCGGCAACATGAACAATGCTTTCGTTTTCAAACGCGCGGATAACGTGACAGATTGCATCGACCTCGCGGATATGGGTAAGAAATTGATTGCCCAATCCCTCGCCCTGGGCTGCGCCTTTGACAAGTCCCGCGATATCAACAAATTCAATGATGGTAGGAATAATGCGCGCAGAGTTGCTCAATTTCGCCAGTTTTTCTAACCGCTCATCGGGTACCGAAACCACGCCGACGTTGGGGTCGATCGTAGCGAACGGATAATTTGATGTATCAACCGGTTTTTTGGTGAGCGCTTGAAAAAGCGTTGATTTACCCACGTTGGGCATTCCCACAATGCCGATTTTCATGCCGATAATAATAACATATAAAAAACAAAAAACGAGACCGGAGATCTCATTTTGGTTATCGTGGATTAGAGCAGATGAGCGGTGCCGTTGAGGAGAGCAATTCGTGACTGCGCAGTATGGCGAACAAAAAATTTGTTACTTGTTCGGTACTGGTCATATTGTGTCCTCATCTTCCGTATCCAATGTATCATTTCTATTAAGAGCGCGTCAAGCGCATTTAAGAAGTCCAATTTTTTCACGAACCATCTGCATGGTTGCGCTGGCAACCCTCGAGGCATTTTCAGCGCCTTGTTTGAGTATCTCGATAATTTGTTCTGGGTCTTTAGCTAATTCGCGATATTTTTTTTGAAGAGGCTCAAGCTCTTTAATAATAACCTCCGCGAGGTCCGATTTGAACTCCGCATACGATTTTTCTCGGTATGCTGCTCCCAATTCTGTAATATCGCGCCCATCCAACTTACTAAAGATTATCAGTAAGTTGGAAATAGCCGGTTTTTCGTCCGAATTGTAGCGAATTTCTTTTCCCGAATCGGTTACCGCACTTTTGATTTTTCGCCGAATATCTTCTTCGCTGTCCAATAGAGCGATGTAATTATTTTTGCTTGATGCCGATTTCATCATTTTTTTTGTCGGATCATCGAGCCCCATAATGCGCGCACCTTCTTTTTGAAGAAGCGCCTTCGGCTCTTTAAATGTTGCGCCGAATCGCGCATTGAATTTGCGCGCTAGTGTTCGGGTAAGCTCCAAGTGTTGTATCTGGTCTTCTCCGACAGGGACGACATCCGGCTGATAGAGCAGTATGTCTGCCGCCATAAGCGTCGGGTAATTGAGCAGTCCCGTAAGCACCCCGTTTTTTTTCTGTTTTTGTGCCTTGTCTTTAAATTGCGTCATTCGCTCAAGTTCTCCGAGCGGCGTAATAGTATTTAAAATCCAACCAAGCTCGGTATGCGCAGGGACGTGCGATTGTATAAAAAGCGTTGTTTTTGTTGGATCAAGTCCTGCGGCACAATACACGGCGGCGACTTCCAGCGTTTGCTGGGTCAGCAAATCCGGATCTTGCGGTTCGGTCAGCGCGTGCAAATCGGCAATAAAAAAGTATGTTTTGTAATCATTTTGAAGTTTGACGAATTGCTTGATCGCTCCCAGATAATTACCCAAATGCAATTCACCCGACGGCTTTACGCCGCTTACCGCGATTTTCATTGTTGACGCATTCATGCATCTATGATAACATCTCTATCAGAGCTTGAAAAGGAGGATTTATGAATCGAGTTGCGTTTGTATTATTTCTTGCCGGAGTCGGTTTATTCATATTCGGACTTCTTGCGCCTCCAAAATACTCGGAGCTCTTAGGGATCAGTTGGGGTCTTATATTGGCTGGGCTCTTTGGTTTTTGGCTTTTTTACGAAGATGTGTAAATTTCTTTTCAATATCGACGGCGCACAGAGCGCCGTTTTTTACACCTTTATCCCGTTAGAAAATACCCTCTGGCTTGCCAGAGGGTTATTCCAAATTTTACGAACACGGGGCTTAATACCCCGTGTGAGTTTTCTAACGGGATTTATTATACCTCTATGATAACTGGTAATACCATCGGGCGGCGTTTTGTTTTTTGAAAAAGAAAACTGCCAACGCGCTCGCGCACATTGTCTTTGATATGCGTCCAGTTGATGGGGTGCATGCGGTTCGTGGATTCTTCAACAACTTTTCGTACTACATGCCGCGTTTGCGAAAGAAGCTCGCGCGACTCTTTGAGGTACACAAACCCCCGAGAAATAATATCGGGAGATCCGCGCACCAAGCCGCTTTGCGAATCCACGAGCGCGATGATGACAAAAATACCGTCCTCCGAGAGCATTTGGCGGTCGCGCAATACTACTTCCTGTACATCTCCGACACCGAGGCCATCTACCATAACTAAATTGATTGCCACTTTTTCTTTAAGCTTCGTGATACCACTCTGGTTCATTTCTACTACTTCGCCGTCTTCAACAACGATTGCGTGTTGTTCCAAAACCCCCTCTGCTTTGGCAAGGTCTATGTGTTCTTTGAGCATAAAGTAGTTGCCGTGGATGGGGATAAAGTATTGCGGCTTCATGATGCGGATCATCTCGGAAAGATCGTCTTGTTTCGCATGGCCTCCGGCATGAATGTCCATCGTGACCGAATGATAGATTTTCCCCGCGCGCTTATAGAGAATATCCTTGAGCCGCTGTACGGTTGCTTCATTGCCGGGGATGACGGATGAAGAAAAAATAACGGAGTCAGTCGGCTTGAGCGCGATAGTTTTGTGCTCATTGTTCGCAATACGCATGAGCGCCGCGCGATCTTCTCCCTGCGCGCCGGTTGCCGCGATGGTCAGATCTTTGTCTTTATAGCGGTCGGCGTCTTTTGATGTAATACAGGTCTCGCTTTTCATTTTCAGGTATCCGAGTTCTTGCGCAACGGCGACATTGTCTTTCATGCCCCGCCCTTCAAAGATCACTTTTCTGTTGTAGCTTTCCGAAAGCCAGATGAGTTGTTGAATGCGCGTGAGTAACGACGAGAATGTTGCCGCGATAATGCGGCCGGGAGCGACCTGAAAAATCTGATCAAGGGATTTTTGGATTTCACGCTCGGACATTTGGCGTCCTGGCATAGCGGCATCAGTGCTGTCGGAGACCAAGAGCATCACACCGCTGCGCGCGATTTCGTGAATGCGCTCAATATCTGCGGGCTGTTCGTTAATAGGAGTGTGATCAAATTTCCAATCCCCGGTGTGCACGGCGGTACCCGCGGGCGTACGAAGCACGATGCCCAACGATGCGGGAATGTTGTGATTGACGTGGAAAAATTCAACTTCGAATTTCCCTAAGCGCAGCTTGCTGGAAGGATCTATGATTTCTATTTTTGGACGCGGCGCATACGGGAACTCGTCGTGGCGTTTGAGAATTATGCCTCGGGCAAGCGCTGTTGCATAAATCGGCGGATTGCCCAGTGGCTCGAGGAGATAAGGAATTGCGCCAATATGATCAAGATGTCCATGGGTGATGATAATGCCGCGGATATTACGCCGTTTTGGGCGGAGATATGAGATATTGGGGATTACATAATCAATCCCCGGCATATCATCTTCGGCAAACTGAAAGCCCATGTCGACAATGACAATATCATCCTCGTATTCGTACACATAGCAACTGCGCGTTACTTCACCGCATCCGCCCAGCGGCAAAAATCGCAATACTCCTTTTTTGGTCGGATGCGGCGGTGCTCCGTTAGTTTGTGACGATAATGAAGTGTCGCGCCATCCGCGGATCGGTGCGGATGCAGGACGCCGCCGTTGTGGGAAGCGCCCTGAAGATCCGCGAACCGGTCGCCGCTTAATAATTTTATGTGTTATGTGTGGTTGTGGAGGCATGTTGAGTTAGTAATAAGTTGTAAGTGATTAGTTTATAGTTTGAGTTATTAATAATTTGTGATGCTCTATTCTTGAATTAGTCCGAACCGTTTTCGCCGCCTGCGGCGGCGAGCCTGCCTTGCCGGCAAGGCAGGGAAGTCCCCCCGCGAAAATCCGGAAAGGCGGCGGAGTCGCACGAATGACAATTTCAAGTTTTTCTTTGGCGGCACATTCTTACTGGAAGAACTTTAAGGTCGCAAGAATCTCCAGCAAATCGGCGTGAACAATATCGTTTGATGTCGGTGAGTTAGCAGCAAAACTATAAGTTGTACCACTATGTTTCAAGAAAATCATATCGCTATACAAACCTCCTTCTCCTTCAACATACAAGGAGCAACGCAACGCATTTTCACCGACAACCGTCAAATTTTTACAAGAACTGGTAACTCCTGCCGAGCTGGCCCATTCTTTAGCCAAATCTGCAATGGAAAGATTGCGCCGATTTGCGTGGTAAATAATTTGAATGTGTGCCGGAGCACCTCCAACTTCCTTACCCCACAAACTTTTATCGGATTCTTTACCAAGATTCGTAACAGAAGTAAAAGTGTCGCTACCAGGATTACCAAAATTCTTCACCACATAATATGTGGGAGGATATTTTACTTCAATGCCCATTAGGTCGCTAGAATATGTTTTCCAGCCAGTCGTATTACTTGCCGGTGGCGGAGTTTGGGAAACTGCATTGTTAGATGGTGGTGGTGTCGTTGTTTGTGTGTTTTGTAAATTGTTTGACTGTGGCTGTTCAATTGAAGCCGGTTTCTTAACCAAAGTTATATATCCCAAAGCACCGACCAAAACAACGACCAGGACGATTAGAAAGATATTAGCAAATCCCTTTTGATTCATATGCATATTATAACAAAATTAATTTTCGACTTTATGATTAAAAATTTTTCTTTTCTGCTTCTAACGGAATCGGGAATTTCTTTTTGCCTCGAAAAATCCGTACGATCGTTATGCCGCGGGTGGGAGTTGAACCCACAAATCCTTGCGGATACACGGCTCTGAACCGTGCGCGTCTGCCAATTTCGCCACCGCGGCATATATTTATTTTTTAAAAATACTCCATACATAGTCGGTTTTGAGGTACCATTGATGTATTGTTGCAAAGCGTTCGGAACCGCTATTGATGGTGCGCAGCGAAACGCCGTTTAGATACTTTGGCGCAAGATACAAGTAGGATGGTGAGAATAGAAACACCGCGGGGTAGTCCTGTTTGATTATTTTATGAATGGATTGATAGAGCGCCTTTTGTTTTTCCGGATTATGCTCGGCGCGCACTTGTTCAAGGAGGGTATCAGCTTCGGAATTTGCATAGAGCGCCACATTCAGCCCCGGATGCGCGCGCTGGGAGGAGTGCCAAAATGCGAACGGATCCGGATTATTGCCAATTAACTCCTCGCCGATTAAAAATGCATCATATCGCCGCGGTCCCAACACAAGCTGTTCGAGATCACTGCGCTCAAATGTCCGTATTTCTACTGTTACTCCTGCCTTTTCCCACATTGTTTTGAGCATTTCAGCAATTTTTGCAAGCGTTGTGGTATTACGTGCCACTGTCAGAGTCAACGCTACCGGATCTTTGCTTTTTTGAATTGTCGATTGAGCTGCTTCCGGATTATACGATTGCGCTATTTCGTTCGCGTCAGGAACAATAATGCGTGGCGGCAACGGGCCGTCAATAGCGGTACCAAATCCTCTTAAGACCTCTTGGATAATCGCATTTTTATCAATTGCTTGCGCAAGCGCTTTGCGAGTTGTTGGAGAAGCAAGAGTCTTTTGGCTATTTTGGTTAAAGAATACGCCAATGATCCGCTGAAGCCCTACCGTATATATTATTCTATTATCATCGACGAGCGCTGAAAGTTCCGTCGGAGTTATGGGAGCGGTTGCGTCAATACCAACAGTATCGATGGTGCTATTCCCTATATCACGTAGAATCTCCTCGGGCGTTTGATAGAACAGCGCTTTGACGGTTTTAATATACGGGGAACCGAGCACAAAATTTATATTTGCGCGTAGCGTCATTGCTATGACAGATCCTTGTGTATCGCGCTCGACGCGCCGAACTATGTAAGGGCCGGATCCCACTGGTTGTATATTGAATTCCGAAAGAGCAAATTGCGAAAGAGGGATATCCTGCCATATATGATAGGGGAGAATACCAAGGACCAGATTTTCTATGAAAGGAACGTACGGTTTTTTGAGTGCGAAGCGAATAATGCGCTCATCTACTTCTTCTACCACAACGCCTTCCCAGCTTGCGCGTCGCGGGCTTTGGAGTTGAGGATTTTTTGCGCGATCGATGGTAAACGTAACATCCTTGCTCGTGATCGGTATTCCGTCTGACCAACGGAGGCCCTCTTTCAAAGTTACTGTGTAGATAAGACCGTCGGAAGATACTTCATATGTTTCGGCAAGCGCAGGAATTAAATTTCCCTCCCCATCGTAGCGTAAAAGCCCTATAAAGATCAGCGTCACTAAATCTTTATCAACATCAGTTTGTGCAAGGAGGGGATTGATGAATCGCGGATTTCCGAGCATTCCTTCGCGCAACGTTCCCCCGAATGCCGGAACCGGAACAGAAAATTGCCTACTGATACCCCTGATGATTCCGAGAATACTTACGATACCAATAAGCGCCAGCAGCAGCAACAAAACAAGCTCCCGAGGACTAATCGCGCGGGGGAGAAGAAATAGCTTCTTCTGCCATGGCATGTTGTGAGAAGGTTGTTCCAAAATCCTCAATAATTTTTAAATCAGAAACAAACTCGCTAATGCTACGCCGATAAAGAGCGCGGCAAGAACGATTGTTGCAATAAAAAGCGACTTCTCGATACCTCTCCGTGAGCGGTAGACTTGACCATCGCCGCCGAACGCAGCTCCCAGCCCCCCACCTTTTTGCTGAAGCAAAATAGCCGCAATAAGCAATATCGAAACAACGATTTGAACCCAAAAGAGAAGATTACGCATTATGTAGTCATCGTATCATGGGCAGTGTGCGGTGTCAATAGTGGTATAGTTATCCACACCCTCTTTGTTGGTTGCAGCTGTTTTTTTTTGTTATCCTCGAAAGAGGATAGAGATGCCCCGGAGGGGCTTTTTTTCTTGGTATGGCCACGCCAATTCGCGAGACATTTACGTTTGATGATGTGTTATTAGTACCGCGCAGATCTGCGGTCTTTTCGCGAAAAG
>DATDWI010000061.1:0-4389 GCA_036517415.1 Minisyncoccota bacterium | reverse complement strand
AGCCCGATGGTGCGCATGCTTCTCGACCGACTGGCGAAGGGCACCATGCGTGCGAGCCGCATCGGCAACTGTGCACTTCTCGGGAGAAAGAAGCGCGAAGCCGCCGCCGCCTGATCGTCAACGGCGCATCAACACCAAAGGGTGTGCGTGGAGCAATCTGCACACACCCTATTTTTATGTGTTCAGAGAAAACCGTAAAATTCCGCGTTCGCTATAAATCCAATGGTTGTTGGGGGGAGGAGGGGGGCGGAGCAAGGCCGAGGTGTTCGTAGGCGCGTGGGGTGGCGACCCTTCCGCGCGGGGTGCGGTGCAAAAAGCCGATCTGCATCAAGTAGGGCTCATAGACGTCCTCGAGTGTTTCTGCTTCTTCCATGACGGATGCGGCAAGCGTTTGAATGCCAACCGGTCCGCCGGAGAATTTACGGACAATAGCATCGAGAATTTTAATATCCAACGATTCTAATCCCTCGTGGTCAATTTCTAATAATTCCAGCGCCTCTTGCGCAAGCGCCGTTGTAACCACCGGCGCGTCGTGCACCGCTGTATAGTCTCTTGCGCGCTTTAAGAGCCGATTGGCAATCCGCGGGGTAAAGCGCGAGCGCGATGCGATAAGACGAATTGCGTCTTGGTCAATTGCTACTTCAAGCAACCGAGCGGAACGCTGGAGAATGCGCTCAATGTCGTTTTGCGTATAGAAATCCAAACGAAACACGCCACCGGAGAATCGAGAACGCAGGGGAGATGAAAGGAGAGCCATGCGGGTTGTTGCCGCAATGAGCGTAAACGGCGGCAGTTCTAACTGAATAATGCGCGCGGATGGGCCTTTTCCGATGATAATATCAAGCGCCCTGCTTTCCATCGCGGGGTAGAGCACTTCTTCGATAAGCTTATTGAGACGATGTGCCTCATCAATAAACAAAACATCTCCCGAAGCAAGGTTTGTGAGGATAGATGCAAGGTCTCCAACTTTTTCAATAGCAGGGCCGGAGGTCGCTTTTATTTGAGCATTAATTTCTCGGGCAACAAGATGAGCAAGTGTGGTTTTTCCTAACCCCGCAGGGCCGCAGAATAAAAGATGCTCCACCGCATCGTTGCGTTTTTTTGCGGCCTCAATAAGGATACGGAGGTTTTGCTTTACTTTTTCTTGTCCCACGTATTCATCAAATGTTCGCGGGCGCAGAGCAAGGTCGAGCGATCGGTCGTCGCTTCGTTTTTTTGGTGAAGGGGTAGGGGTTGACATTTTATTTTCTATTTGTTATAATACAGCAACTATTGATAACTACGGGTTCCCCTCATTGGTCTCCAGGCAATTATCCCGATACATCGGGATAGCTGGTTTTTTCTTAGTTCTGGATAGCTTGGTTGTTCCGATTTATCGGAACGTTACGCGGCTACTCCTCGGAAAAAATCTAAGCTCTATCTACCCATGGAAGAGCAATTGCCCGGAGACTAATCAGGAGAAACAATGCGGGTTAATTCCTCAAACGTGGTAATGCCATCAATAATTTTTAAGACTCCGTCTTGAAACATTGTCAGCATACCCTGCTCCACAGCAGCTTTTTTAATATCTGCTTCAGCGGGGCTTTGGATGAGGAAACGCTCCATCTCGTCATTTACTAAAAATGCCTCATAGACTCCAATTCGACCTTTATATCCCGTAAAGTTGCATGCCTCGCATCCGGGGGCTTTCCAGACCATAAAGTCGGGGGAGAGCTCTCGTTTGTATTCTTTCGGAAGTCGCGCGACACTTTCAAGAATCGCTTTCTTTTCTTCGCTTGATGCTGCGGCTTGTTGTTTACAGCGCTGACAGAGTCGCCGCACTAAACGCTGGGCCATCGCGATGTTTACGGCCGGCGCAATAATGCTTGGTTTTACCCCAAGCTCAATAAGGCGCGGGAACACTCCCGCGGCATCGTTTGTGTGCAGTGTCGAAAACACCAAGTGGCCGGTGAGCGCGGCTTGCACCGCAATCTCCGCGGTTTCGAGATCGCGGATCTCGCCAACGAGAATAATATCAGGATCTTGCCGTACAATCGACCGGAGTCCGCTGGCGAATGTGTATCCACGCGCGTGGTCAACTTGCGTTTGGGTGATATGCGGCAAGTGATATTCAATAGGGTCTTCAATGGTGATGATTTTCTCTTCGGGCGAAGAAAGTTTTTTAATAAACGCGTAGAGCGTTGTTGTCTTTCCGGACCCCGTTGGTCCGGTGGTGAGAATCATGCCGTTTGGTTTTTCAAGCTCTACTTCAAGCGTTGCCAAAAACGGCGGCTGCATGCCAAGGTCGAGTAGTTTTGTTTCTATTGCCTTGGGAAGCAGAAGACGCATGACCACCGATTCTCCCGCGGGCCCGGGAAGCGTTGAATTGCGAACCTCAATTTTTTCCTCCGCAGTAATAATGGTGAACCTGCCGTCTTGTGGTTTATTGCGGATATTGAGCTTCATGTCGGAGACAAGCTTGAGGCGCGAAATAATCGGATTGTATAGAGCTACTGATATATCAATGACATCTTGCAGCACACCATCAACGCGATAGCGAATCCGCGCTCCTTCTTCTCCGCCCTCGATATGAACATCGGACGCGCTGACTGACAACGCGCCGGTTAATATTATTTCAAGAATGAGCGACGCTTGTTTTGATGATCCTTCTTTTTCTTCTACCAGCTTGGTGATAACGGATTTTACGCGCGCGATACTCCCGAGATTTGTTGAAGACCTGTCTTGTTTGGTTACATCAATGACGCCGGCCCGGATTTCTTCAAACGGAGGAACCTCGGTATAGCGCTCGAAAACCTTTCGGATGCTCGAGGGCGACACCAAAAACAGCTGTACATTATAATGCTTACGTTCGAGGTCTTGGAGAACCTGTTGCGTACCGTTTCGTTCGGGATTTGTGGTGACCACCTGGATTTTTTTGCCGCCGCCGGAGATGACCGCGATGCCGTTTGCGCGCGCCTGTTCTTCGGGAATAATTTTCAGCGCATCAACGTCAATGGAAACGCGCGAGAGGTCAAGATAGGGAATGCCGCGCTTGGGAGCAAGCGCGCGCGCAAGGTTTTCTTCTTCTTTGCGCAGCAGCTCTTGATAGAGCTTTTTGGGGTCTTTTTTTTCTTCCGCCATTGGTTTTATTATAACACACACTACTGTGTATTTTGCAGTTGCTGGATAGAAGATCTTATTTTCAGCTCTGCCTCGGAAAACGTTTCAAATCCATCGAGAAAAAAATACCGTGATGCGCTTTGCGCGCCGAGTGCCAAAGCAAGTGGCGCAATGACGGATTCTGTTTTGCCGGCGATGACCGCGCGGATGCGCTTTGCGTTATTTGTGTCGTCCTTGTCCTCCCATAATAAAGTCGTAAATGTTCCCTCTGGGCGCAGTTTCTGGATTTCTTCAAGAAGATGGGGTATCGCTGATCCGTCCTGGTTTGTTTTTTGAAAGTCCGTATAGGGAAGAAACGACCAGATGGTGTGGATATTTTTTTCAAATTCACAGCGCGCCAGCGCTCTGCCTAAAAGTTTCCAAAACGATGATCCCAAGAAGTTCGCGCGCGCTTGATACACAACTTCCCGATCAACGCCTAACGCAATAAGCTTTTGTTTCATTTCTGATATTTCTGCAAGCGGCGCATCTGTCGTTTTCTCCTCTTTGTCGAGAAGATGCCAAACACCATGGCGAAACTCTTTTGGCAATGGGTCTACGAGCGCCATGACGATATCCGCAACCTTCACGGCGAGCGGCCGATCTTTTGCGGTAAGTTTAACGACATCGCGATGGGGCAGAGAAGCGAGCAAATTTTCTATTTCGTGAACGGCAGGCTCAATAAGCAAGAGCAAGTCAACCTTCGACCGCTCCTTTTGAACGGACACGCGCGCAGGATCGAGATTATCGGATCCTTCAAGAATAATTTTAAGCGTATCGCCCTCTTTTTCGTATTTTAGTTCGGCAACGGGCGCTTCATGGGTGTTGAGCCGGATAACCAGGTGCTCGTGAGGGTTTTTTGTTTCCCACGAACCGCACAATTCCGTGAGAAATTGTTTTGTTTTTTCATCAACACCGAGCGTCACCCTGTCGATCGCGAGCGACGGGGGGTCACTCGGTTTTGTCTTAGCTGTTGAGGGCAACTCAAACACCGATCGTTTACCGAGATGCTCAAAGGTACGGTGTAGCAGAGTTGCCGCAATAAGTTTTTGGGTATTGTGCGCCGTCCCAACACAAACGGCCACGGTCTCTACACCATCTAATATCTCTTTAAATTTTTTGATGGCCTCGCTCATGCTCCATTCCTAGCATGCCTCTTTGTTTTGGTGCAAGCAGACCGAGCTCGGCTCGGTGCATAAAGGGATTGACAACCGTCCCTTTTAGGTGTATAATTGTAGCAGAATCGATAAT
>DATDWI010000060.1:0-4650 GCA_036517415.1 Minisyncoccota bacterium | reverse complement strand
CGATGTGGTCGTGGGATCGCGTTATATCAAGGGGGGAGGTGTGAGCAAAAAATGGAAATGGTATAGAAAGCTTTTAAGTCGCGGATCTAATGTGTATTCATCATTGCTTTTGGGGTTTCGCGTGCACGACTGGACATCCGGATTTAATACCATGCGGACCGAGCGGCTGTCTCGCATAAACCTCGATCAACTCGAAACGCGCGGATATGCGTTTGTTATTAGTCTTAAGTATCATCTCATCAAAACAGGCGCCTCGGTTACCGAAATTCCAATCTTTTTTGAAGAACGCAGATATGGCATCTCAAAAATGACCACCCGCGTCATTCTCGCCAACGCTCTTGCCATCTGGCACATCAGATTCCAGAAATCCTCTCGATAATCCGATCTATGTTGAGTAAAACATCAAACGCAGTATTGGCAAGCACTAAAAACACGACCAACGCAAAACAAGTGAGACATCTTGATGATTCGCGCAGTTTCCAAAAACCAAATCCTGCAAAGATGGCAAAAAATGGATAAATCGGCATGCGATAACGCGTTTCTACAATAATCGGAATAATGGCGATCGGCATCATAACAAGCATGCAAAGAAATAAGAATATTCTGTTGTTGTAGTGCTGTGGTGTTGTAATGTTACGTTTGAAGTATTCCTGAAGAAAAACAGCGATCCCCCAAAAACCGAACGCAAAGAGAATAAAAGCATAAATGGCTGAGGCGGCAAGTGTTATTATTTTGCTCGCACCCGATAAATGAAACCAAAATCCCGTCGGACGCGCAAAACTAAAATAAATGGACGCGCGCAATAGTGTTAGTTTGGCATATTCCAATGGATGAGAAGCTACAAACGCCAGTGCACCATTCGTCGCTCGGCGATTTGCTTCAACATAACCATATTTTTTTACATACTCATCAAGAATCAGATACGGCTCCTGCTCGCCATTTGCTCCCGGATGATTCCCGGCAAGTAAATTAAATCCGGAGGCAAGATTCGTTGGAATAAATTCTCCGAAGACGCGGTAATTGCGCACGGTCCACGGCGTAAAAACCAGAGTACCGACAAATGCCATACAAATAATGGCGCGCCATTGTTTGTGCCACAGCAAATATCCGCCCATCGGGAGCGCTAAGAGAATCGATGGGGTGCGAACAAGCGTTGCAAGAGCCAAAACAAGTGCAATCAAACCCGCCATCCAAAAACCAGCAACGCGGTTTGAGGATATATGCGCCTCACCAATACGAACATACCGAAAAAACAAATAAACGCTCAACACAATCAAAAATATCCCGAGCGTTTCGGTCATCAGCATCCCTTGCATAGTGATCAAGTCGGGGGAAAAACCGACCAACGCGGCAGCAACCACACCTATAAGCCACGCATGAGAAGTACCGCCATCCTCCATGTCTTCCATAAAAGAATTGCCAAAAATTTCTCGGGCTGTTAAAAACGTTAAAAGCGCCGTAAGCATCAGTAAAAACGCCTGCGCAATCCAAACAATTTCGTAGTGATGCCCAAAAAGAAAATAAAGTCCTGCCAAGAAAAATTCGTATCCGGGACCCACACGAATAATAGCATTATCATTATTCAAAGAAGTGTCGAGCCACTCACGATATCCATTTCCCTGAACAATATTTTGCGCAATTGTATCATACGCTCTGGCATCTACAGCTGGCGGAATGCGAAAATAAAAAGAATATGCAAGTGAAGCAACAAAAACTCCTACAAGCATCCAGAAAAAAACCCGACGCTGTTGTTTGGTAAATTCCATCATAAATATTTTAACATTATCCAAAAAAACACCAACAAACAAACTAATGATTGGTTAAAAACTATTTTATTCCAATCTACTGAAAAATAACGAAAATGATTTCTTTTTTCCTGTTTCCTCCAAAATGCGGCCATACTCGATAGGCACCACCTTATCATGTTCTTCGTCTATAACTGAAGCAGAAAATCCCGCCAAATTAAATATCTGAAGAAAATTCTTTGGATCATAATCTGAGGCAGCCATCATTTCTGGCCAAAATTCCGTTAAGATTTTAATAGAATGGTTTCTGTGCAATAATTGCCGCATACCAAGTAAAATAAGCATTTCTGCTCCTTGTGTATCCATTTTGAGCACGTCGATTGCCACACCGTGCAAAACATCGTCAAGCTGAACTGACTCTACACTTACTGTTTCTCTTTCTTCTGGGTGATCGACAATACGATTGTCGCCAAAATTCATTGAAGAGAGAGAGAGACTTCGCCAGAAAAATTGGCCACCGCTTTTTGATACAAAATAACATTGGAAAGATTATTAAGCTCTATGTTTTTTCTTAAAATGGAAAAATTGCGTGGGGCTGGTTCAAATGCATAAACCTTGCCCTCTGGGCCAAGCAATTTTCCTGCAATACAAGTATAATACCCGATAGCAGCGCCGACATCTACTACATTCATACCTGGTTTTAATAGACTTTTGAACAATTTGGTTTCAACTAGTTCATAATCATTGACATATATCCTTGCTGCCATATATATATCATTTAAATCAAGAAGCATCCGCGCACCTACGCCGTTTATCTTTGAAACAACGACCTTACTGGCAACAATGTTCCAAAAAAACGCATATGTGTTTTTAAACAAACCAAAGCGCCTTATGGTATAGCCATACTTATCTTTCACCTCGAGCAGTATTTTAGTTAGTATTTTATGTAGCATATTTTATATGTTAGTATCATTCTTGCATTAAATCAAGAATGATGCGAGCGCGCTGTTCCCATGTATATTGTTTTATGTCTTCTCGCGCACGCTTGGCGCGTTTTTCTGCCTCAACATAATTGTTTTGCGCGGCAACGAGAATATCGGCAAGCGATGCCGCATTATCCGGTTCAAAAAAGAAGGCTGTCCGTTCGTTTAAAATTTCACGCAACGATGGCAAGTCAGATGCAACAATGGGTACACCTGAAGCCATATACTCAAAAAGTTTCAGCGGAGAAGTATAGTATTGAGAAATCGGATGGCGCGCACTGTTAGGCAAAACAAGAACATCTGCCGCACAAAGCCACTTGGGTACTTGTTGCGGCAATACATGCCCCACAAAAACCACATTGTGTGGGGCCTCGCTTTTGAGTTTTTGAATATCGGCGTCTGATCCGCCAACAATAAAAACTGCGCTCTCTTTTGGTATTTTTTTTGCAGACGCTACAAGAGTTTGAACGCCTTTCCATAAGAACAACTGGCCGGCGTAGAGCACAATAAACTGGTCGTCAGAAATACCAAGCTCCTTGCGCAATGTGGCTTTGGAGGGAATGTTTTTAAAGATATTCAAATCAACGCTGTCAGGAAGCACCGCGATGCGTTTCTCATCAAAGCCGGCGTTTATTAACAACGCCTTAAGTCCGTGCGTAATCGCTATTATCGCATACATGTTTTTCCATACAAAACGATACAACCATATCATGCGCGGCAAAAAGTGAACTTCAAATATCATGGGGGTTTTCACAATCAACGAAAGCAACGATATCTCGCGATCTCGCGCAAAAACTGCGCAGATATCGCGCTTTTTACGCGTATATCGAAATGCCTGAAACGCAAAAGATGCTGCGTCAATCAAAAAAGCTATTTTGCGCGGAACGGTATTGCTACTAATAAAATCTGTTGTCGGTAATTCAACAATACGAAATGTGCGCGCAACAGCCCAATAGGAAAACGGGTCTTTTGCCACAAAACGCTTCCTCCGCGGGACTACAAGTTCTACCGCACACCCATGCGAGGCAAGCGCCTCACACGTTTTCATAATTTGATACCCATGCGCTTTTTCGGTGGGAAGTCGCGTATTTGCAATATAAATAACATTCATAAGTCCTTATTCGTATACAACTTCATATAGAGCCCTTGCGTCTCTTCGGCGCATCGTTTCCAAGAAAAATCCCTTGACCGTATTAAACCCTTTTGAACAAGTTCTGTGCGCAATGGCATATCACGAAGCAATTTTCGTATTCCTTCTGCAATTTCGTCGGTATCATATGGATTTACCAAATGCGCTGCGCCTCCCGCAATCTCCGGCATCGCAGAAATATTTGATGTAAGCACGGGGCATCCCGATGCCATCGCCTCAATAAGCGGCATTCCAAATCCTTCCGATAACGACACAAATAAAAATGCATCCGCCCATCGATACACCAAGGGCAAATCTTTATCTTCTATAAAAGGCGCGAAACGAACATAACCCCCAATCTCTTGTTCTCTGATTGTACGTTCTACTAATTGGGTATAGGATGGTTCGTGCTTGCCCCCGACAATAACCAAAGCGTGAGAAATGCCATGTTTGTTGCGCGCTTTGGCATAACCCTCAATGAGGCGGTGGATGTTTTTATGAGGATCCAGCCGCCCTACGCTCAAAATATACGGATACGGAATGTTATAGCGCGCTTGAAGATATTGTTTGTCTGCATCGTTGAGAACATGCTGCTGGATATGAGAAAATTGCGCATCAACCCCCGTATTAATAACAACAATTTTATGGTTGGGTAGGTGGTAATAACGAGCTACTGGATCCCGCGCGGACTCCGACAACACAATGCCGGCATCAATAAAATATTTGCCAAAAACAGCAATAAACCGGCGATTAAAACGAGTTTGCCATGTTTTAAAAATAGGAATATCGCGCG
>DATDWI010000059.1:0-2417 GCA_036517415.1 Minisyncoccota bacterium | reverse complement strand
AAAAAGATTTGAACGAAGGTCAAACCCCAGGCGAAGAAGGGCAGGGAGAGAACGCTGGTGAATCCAAAGAGGATACCGGCGCGGAATCTTCCGAAGCCAGCCAAGAAGGAAGCCGGGAGTAGTTGATTCTTCACGGGGCGGGGAGCCTCGGCTGTCCGTCTCAATGAGGAATTAAAAAACCATGAAAGAAACCATAGGCCACTGCCCATACTGCACGAAGATTCTGTTCAAAGACGCATCGTTCAGAGGCGAGGCGGATTTTGAGACGAATTGCCGGCATTGCGGAAAGCCGATAGTGGTCTCGGTGCAAAATGAATTAGTCGTTGTTATAAAACCGAAAATTCAAGTGAACCTGCCATCAAATCAAGTTGATAAAGAGCGAAAGATTTGATAAAATAAGCTTATGACCTCATACAAACACACCCAAATTGGATACCTGATGATAGTTGTTACGCTGGTCGTGCTGGTGCTTTTCGCACGGGCTCAGATTACAGCTCGGGCAGAACCCCCTTCGTACGACTCCGGCACAAATTTTGCAGTTACTGCCACAATGGCATTAATTCTGTTTATTCTTGCATCGTTTTCAACGCTGACAGTGACGCTGGATGACAATTATCTGCGGATCAAATTCGGCTACGGGATTTTTCGGAAAAAGTTTCCCCACAGAGAAATCGCCTCGGCGAAAATTGTAAAAAATCATTGGTACAACGGATGGGGAATTAAGCCGTGGCTGTGGCCTAAGATGTGGATATATAATGTTTCGGGTTTTGATGCGGTTGAAATAATCATGAGAAACGGAAGAATCTACCGCATAGGGACAGATGTCCCGAGCGAACTTGAGACCGCAATCAAACGAGCTATAAATCCTTAATTAAGAAAAACTTTGCTGCCAAAGAAAAACTTGAATAACCCTTGTGGAAAACCTTTGTTGATTAACGCGAATATGGTACAACTTTACGACGGTCAAATTCGCCGACGGCGATAAATGCGATACCCCAAACAATAGCGACAAGGCCCCACACAAGACCAAGGCTTGATTCGGCACTTGGCAATACTACCGAAGCAAGACCAAGAATAATCGCGAGAAGTCCAGCAACCCACATCGCAAACCTCCAACCTCCAGGCCTGAAGCTTGCCAAAATACCGATCAAAATAATGATCAAACTATACGCGGCCATACTCCTGTAGTGACCGACAGTGATATGCTCCATGTCATGCTTGGCCTCTTCCTCTTGCGTATCCGCAATAGCTGATCCTACGGAACTATCGGAAAACTCCGAAGGATTGTCTTCCCCGTGCTGCGGTATTGTGTGCCCAAAAAAGTTAAACACTCCTCCATTTTCGCTTGGACTCATGGCACCGTCACGCTGCAGATTGATATTTTCAACTGCGAAAAAGAGAAGCGGAACCGCTGCAACTATAACTAACACAAGCAATGTTTTATTTACCCGAGGCGTGCGCAGCCAGCTGAAAAGACCGCGCCCGGCAGGATGCAGAAATGTTGCGATAATCGTCAATCCGCCGAAAGTAATGAAAAGCGGTTGAGGAACCCAGTTACCTGTGATGATAGCGGTAAAAATCATTGCGCCCCATGCAATCATTGCTACCCATTGGCCTGCATAATTTTCTTTTGGCTTCCAAAGTTGGCTCAAAAGCCCAACCCCGGCCGTTCCAATGATAAATGCAAAAACAAGCTCATGGATCAGATTATGCGTATCCCCGGTGCTCATAAAATCTCCAAAATGCTCCATGGCAGACAATGCGTTGTCGGGCAGCAATCCCAACGCTGGCAGGAACATGAGCGCGTTAATGATCGCGAGCCACGCTAAATAAGCCAGTACAACAAGCGAGAATGCAATACGCCGCCAGCCAAGCGCTTTTATTTTGTGAGTTAATTTATGCATATTGCTTACTTATTCTTTTTAGCAGCCTCGCTGATCATCTTAAGCTTTTTTGAAAGATGAGAAGTAATCTTTTCGACATGCGATAATTTTGCGACTACCAGCGCGTCTTCATCCATACCAAAAATCAATAGGCGATCGCCCCTTCTTAATTTCATATTCTTTCGTGCATCTTGGGGAATAACAATTTGCCCCTTTTCACCGACAGTTGCTGTGCCGTAGAACTGCCCTTCAGGATGTGTGTGTGGATTTTTTATTGACATAGTTATACCAGTTGGAAAAGTATGATTATATGACCATATTACCAAAAGGCAATTTCTTGTCAACAGTCAAGAGGATGTGGACAACTTGTTGCGTTTGCCAGATATGCTATACTAAAAATACAACTGAATAGTTCTGGCTCTGCGGGGCCAGCGTGAATCGTATATTCCGAGTCTGCGGGCTCGCAAATGTTGCCAAGCGAAAGCACAACACTGGCACCATTTGCGGGCCCGTTTTTTATTTGTCCCAGGCCCT
>DATDWI010000058.1:0-29583 GCA_036517415.1 Minisyncoccota bacterium | reverse complement strand
CAACTTCGAGCCAAATATGCTACACTGAATCCAAGAGTATTGAAACAAAAAAGCGACCGCCTTCTTCGCACATTATATGCGAAAAAGTCAGTCGCGCAGAGTAAGGACTTCGGTAACACTTAATTATTATCTAATGCGGAGGTATGGTGACGCTGGGCTGTGGCATAATAATAAGCAATGACTATTCGATTATTTAATACGATGACGAGGAAAAAGGAGATCTTTCGGCCGTTGCGCAAGAAAAACGTAACGTTCTATGCCTGCGGGCCGACGGTATATGACTATGCGCATATTGGAAATCTCCGCACATTTATCTTTGAGGACATTCTCAAGCGCGTACTAATCCGTGCGGGCTATAATGTACGTCACGTAATGAATATTACTGATGTTGACGACAAAACTATTCTTGGGGCCCGAAAATCTCACATGACGCTTTCCGCATTTACTCGCATGTACGAAGAGACATTCCGCGAAGATTTGCAAAAACTCAACATCCTCTCCCCTTCTCATTTTGTGCGTGCAACAGACCATATTCACAATATGATCTCGGTCATTCATGTTCTCATCAAAAAGAAATTTGCTTATATTCGCGACGATTCAGTATATTTTCACATTTCGGCGTTTGCTCGCTATGGCAAACTTGCGCGGGTTGCGCGGGATTCTCTCGAACATAACGCTGATGCGAACATAGGGTGCGGGCGCATAGACAACGATGAATATACCAAAGATGAGGCACGTGATTTTGCGCTCTGGAAAGCGCGAAAAGGAAATGAACCGTTTTGGCAGTCACCGTTTGGCAAAGGCCGCCCGGGATGGCATATTGAATGCTCCACGATGGCAGTTAAGTATCTTGGCCAGCCAATTGATATTCATGCAGGCGGCGTGGATTTGCTCTTTCCTCACCACGAAAATGAAATCGCACAAGCAGAAGCGGCAGCGAAAAAACAATTTGTGCGCTACTGGCTTCATGGCGAACACCTTGTAGTTGCTGGGCAGAAAATGTCGAAATCTTTGAGAAATATTTTTACCTTACGGGACATCGAAGCAGAGAACATAACGCCGACCGCTTTTCGTTACGGTGTTCTTGGCGCGCATTACCGCTCGCCGCTTAATTTTACCTGGGAGGGGTTCGCGGCAAATTTGCAATCGCTTGAGCGGATCTACGATTTTGTGCACCAACTCCGCTCCACAATACGCCAAGGAGGCAAGATTTCTAAGAATCAAAAGATGGGCGACCGTCAGTTAACGCGCTTTCAAAAACAATTTGACAACGCGATAAACGATGATCTGAACATACCAAAGGCGCTCGGGATATTGTGGGAATGTATTCATGAATACTATAAAACCCCTGAAAAGTTTTACGCAAACGAGGTTTTACAGACACTATACGATTGGGATTTGGTATTAGGGCTTGGCTTGAAAAAACAAAAACGAGAGAAAGCTCCACCCATTCTTCAAAAGCTGCTTACGAAACGTGAGGCAGCGCGCGCCGCGCGTGATTTTGTCAAAGCAGACAAAATTCGCACCAACATCCGCTCCCTCGGTTGGGAAATCGAGGACACTGCCGCAGGTCCTCGATTAAAACGCTAAACCAATAATTTAATACACATTCTTTACCCACTTTACCCAACCTTATACCCATATGACATTGCGGCATACATGAAAACCATCTACACTAAAACTATATGGAACACGGCGCCCAGCACAAAGGACCCATAACCTCGTTCCCTTCATCAGTTCGTATGCCGCCGCATAATATTGATGCGGAAATTTCTCTTTTGGGTTCCTTGTTGCTCGACGGCGCCATGATGGATCGTGTGGCGGACACCGTCGGGAAAAATGATTTTTATAAAAACGAGCATCGCTTCATTTATGAGGCGATGCTGGAGTTATTTGCACACCAAAAACCAATCGACATTCTCTCTGTTTCCAGTGTTCTTCAAGAACACGGGCAGCTCAACGAAGCCGGTGGCAGCAGCTATCTGACGAACCTTGTCAATAGCGTTCCGACGGCATCGAGCGCCGGGTACTATGCAGAAATCGTCCGTAAGAAAAAAATTCTCCGCGACCTCATCAGCATCTCCCACGAAATTTCCCAACTCGGATATCAAGAAGAAGACGATGTTAATCAACTGCTCGATGAGGCGGAAAAAAAAGTTTTTGCCATCGCTCAGCACTCGCTGGTGAAAGGTTTTACTCCGGTGTCCAAAGCCCTCGAGGAAGCGTGGGAACGCATTGATCGTCTCCACAAAGGAACCGGGGAGCTCCGCGGCGTGCCGACAGGGTTTCGCGATTTGGATTATCTTACTGCGGGATTACAAAAATCAGACCTCATTATTCTTGCCGCTCGTCCATCGTTAGGGAAAACTTCTTTTGCGCTTGATATTGCGCGGCACGTCGCCATTGAAGAGAATATTCCGGTTGGGATTTTTTCACTTGAAATGTCCGGTGAACAACTTATTGACCGTCTTTTAGCTGCAGAGTCACATGTGGATCTCTGGAAGCTCCGCACGGGACGTCTTTCACCCGAAAGCGAGGATTTTGCACAAATTCGCGATGCAATGGAGCGGCTCTCGAAAGCCCCACTCTATATTGATGATGAGGCGTCAATAAATATCCTTCAAATGCGGGCAAAAGCGCGGCGGCTTCAAGTAGAAAAAGGTCTCGGGCTTTTGATTGTCGATTATCTTCAGCTTATGGTCCCACGCATGCAGACCGACAATATGGTTCAGCAGATTACCGAAATTTCCCGATCTCTCAAGGCGCTTTCGCGCGAGTTGAATGTCCCGGTACTTGCCATTTCTCAACTGAATCGGGCCGTTGAAGGGAGACCAGATAAAAAGCCCATATTGTCCGATCTTCGCGATTCCGGGTCCATTGAGCAAGATGCCGATCTTGTTTTGTTTATTTATCGTGAAGATCGAGTCAAAGAAAATTCCGACCGCCACAACCAAGCCGATATTATTATTGCCAAGCATCGCAACGGACCCTTGGGCAAAATCGCGCTTTACTTCAGCCCCGAAAATACAAGTTTTACCACGCTTGACAAAACCTTTGAATAGCTTTGATGGAACACTCGCAATTTTTTGTTGGATTACGGAAATTATTTGAGAAATTCCCCGGCATTGGCCCGCGCCAAGCCAATCGTTTTATTTGGGCGATGTTGGATTTTTCACCAGACGAGCAAAAAGTGTTGGGGGAAACTATTCTCGCGCTCCAATCGCGTATGCGCAGATGCGATGTGTGTTTTCGTGTCTTTCCGGTCAGCGACAGCGAAACTCTATGCTCGTTTTGTCTTCCTTCATCCAAACGAGACCGCGCTTTACTAATGGTTGTCGAACACGATAGCGACTTGCTGAATGTCGAAAAATCAGGAATATACCATGGACTATACCATGTTACGGGTGGGACGCTCGACCCTTTGCAAGAATACAGCGTTGTGCGCGAACGCATTAAAGCGCTCTATGAGCGCATTAAAACACTGGGTGTTGAGGAGGAGCAAAGCGACGGGAACACACCCGGTGTTAAAAAATTTACGCGTAATATCATCACAAACCTCGAAATTATTCTCGCCCTCTCGCCTACCAAAATGGGTGAATTTACCGCACAATACATAAAAAAAGTCCTTGAACCCTTACTGAGCGGCCGGACCGCTAAGCTGAACATAACACGCCTCGGCCGCGGGCTCGCTACTGGCATGGAGCTTGAATATGCGGACGAACTAACCCTCAAACAAGCGCTTGACAATAGAAAGTAAAGCGCGCTAGGATATTTACAGAAATACGAAAGGAGAGGCAGATGACGCTGAAAATAAAAGTCCATGGCAAAGATCGATGTTTGTTGAAAGTAGAGTTTGTAACGTTTACAGAATCAGACCATATGAATGTGTATATTAAACGAGACGGCGATTTTCTGCTTCCACTTCCGTTTCAATGGATCGGGTCAAAACGAGGGAAATACAATATACTGAATGTTGAAATAATTTCTGAAGGAAATCCAATGTATGGCCATGTGCTACACAGCCAGCACCATGAATTCAAACAGGAGTGTTGGCTCTATCTGTAGTAAAATAGGTTACAATCAGCCAGCGACGGTTCCGCACAACACACGGAGCCGTTATTTTATTGCAAGAATTTTGACAATCGAAATGGGTTGTCGGTGGCCTTTGACTTTGCGATAGCGGGTTTTGCTGTGGTATTTTCGGATAACAACTTTTGGCAAGCGCTTTTGCTCTATCAATTCTGCGGTGACCTCGGCGTCATAATAGGGCTTGCCGATGTTTACCGTATCGCCGTCCGCTACCATTAACACTTTATCAAACGAAAACTGCTCCCCTGTTTTGTATGGGAGTTTCTCCGTTTGAATTTTTTTGCCTTCCGAGACAAGATACTGCTTGCCTCCGGTTTCAATAACGGCAAGTTTTGCCATATTTGAAATACTACACTACTTCTTCTGGTTTTTCAAGTGCCAAAGGCTCTGCGATGCCAATAGTACTTCCTGTGATGCGTACAACATCTTTATCAATTTTTTTAAACTCTTTTTGCGCGCCATTGAACGCATTTACTGTCGTAGCTAAATTCTTACCTACCTTCGTCATAAAGTCCTCATACGAAAGCAGATGTTTGCCGAGTTCCTCCACGCGTTTTCTGATTTCTTTTGCGGATTCTTCGATTTGCAGCGCACGGAGTCCTTGAAGAACCGTTTGTAAGTACGCTAAAAACGACGTGGGAGAGACAATAATGACTTTACGCGAAAATGCATATTCTATCAAATCGCGGGTGTTTGTTTTTACGGCGCCCACTTGATTGACCAATAAATCATAATAAATTGCCTCCGCTGGAATAAACATAAACGCAAAGTCCATCGTCCGCTCCTCCGGTTTTACATATTTTGCCGTCTCGTCAATCCGATTTTTTAAGTCCTGTTTAAAAAGTTTTTCCAGTCGCTCGCGCTCTCCCTGGTCGTGTTCTTGGATAATGCGGTTATAATTTTCGAGTGAAAACTTGGAATCAATCGAAATAATTTTGTCTTTTACGAAAATTACTGCATCCACGATTGTGCCATCAGAAAACGCATACTGCATTTGATAACTTCCGGGCGGCAAAACATTCTCCAAAACCGCTTGAAGATAATATTCACCCAATACGCCGCGCTGCTTTGGATTTTTTAAAATATCCTGCAGGTTTTGCAGTTGTTCAGTTACCGTCATAACCTGTTTTTGCCCCTCCCCGACGCGTACGAGCTCTTGGGTAATTTCTTTAATAATACGCGTTGATTCGCCAAATTGCTGCTGCATCTGCTGCTGCATCGCGCGCGCCGATTCGAGCACTTTTTGATCCACCGATCCAAGTTTTTGGTCAATGACGCGTGTAAGTTCGCTTAACTGATTTTGTAGTAACAACACCCCCTGATCGGGAATTTTTGGCTGACCCGTCTTTTTAGAAAGAAACCGCACAATAATGGCCGTGACAAAAACAACGCTGACTGTAGCAACCAACATCAATAGAGTGTTCATATCTTGAGTATATCACTGCAGAATTAATAAAAAAAGTCTGAGCGTTGGGTGCTCCGATCTGCTTCTGGCTTAATCAAGACAAGCCAAAGTCCCTGATACACGCTCAGGGACTTTTTAAAGTGGCTTGGTTTCCCGATAAAAGTTTAACACAGCGCTCCCGTCGGGATTTGAACCCGAGTTCCACGGATGAGAACCGTGTGTCCTAGACCGGCCTAGACGACAGGAGCATATCAAATTTATATCATAAAAAATGCAGTCGCGCTATATCTTTTTGACTTTAATGCGCTTTCCAATAGTCGTCCTGTCTGCATAAAAGCTCCGATGCGTGCTCGGGATGTGCCATGATTTCTTCAACAATGCGCTCCATGCGCATAGATTGAGACCCTTTGACCAAAATTAAATCTCCTTCCTCAATAAGCGGCTTTAGCACCGAGAGCGCTTCGTGTGCCGTGGGAAACCACAGCGCTTGTTCTTGTTTCATGCCGGCAGAAATAGCGGACTCGTATGCAAATTTTGCTCTTGGGCCCACAGTGATGAGATAATCGGCACATAGAGCGCGAGTGCCAATTTTTTGGTGCTCCTCAATCGCGTATTTTCCTAATTCGAGCATGTCGCCAAAGACAACTATTTTCCGCTTTGCAGGAAGCTCTTGTACCACATCGAACGCCGCCGTGGTTGCAAGCGGAGACGCGTTATACGTATCATCTAAAATAGCACTGCCTTTAATACCTTCAATGCGCCGCAAGCGTCCAGGAGGAGATGTATAACGATGGAGCGCCTGCGCTGATTCAATCAGATTCATATCAAAAAGCGTCGCGGTTGCCATTGCCGCAAGCGCTGCATATGCTTGCTGTCTACCATACATTTCATGAAGCCGCACGGGCACCGAAGCGCCTTTATAATCAACCTTCAACGCGATCCCCTCTTCGGATATTTTATAATTTGACGCCAACAAATTCGCGCCTTCAGAAAATCCATAGGTACAAATAGATGCGTTTGTTTTTTCTCTCATAGTATGAACAACAAGGTCATCGGTATTGAGTACCGCCCATCCGCTTGCGGAAAGCTGCCGTACTAATTTACTTTTCTCGCGCGCGATATCTTCGACGTCGGGAAAAAACTCCACATGGACTGGTACCTCGCCGATCGCCGTAATCACGGCGATATCCGGCCGCACAATACCCAATAATCGGTCCATATCTTGTGGCCGGTCAACCCCCATCTCCAGCACTAAAATTTCCGGCGGGTGTTTGGTATACACTGCTTGCAATCCTTGTATGATATTGCGCATCCATCCGCTCCAACTGTGCCATGCCGTTTCGAGCCCCAATACCGCAAGAGAAAGACCGATTTCGCTGTTGTAGCTCTTGGTACTTTTGCGAACACGGTATTTGCTCTCCAATACTGTGGCGATTGCCTCTTTGGTAGAAGATTTCCCTACCGACCCGGTTATTCCAACCACACGCGCGCGCCACCGCCGCAGCGCCCAGCGCGCCTCCGCGGAAATAAGTTTTATAACAATTTTTTTTGCAATATCCATAGCATTATTGATCAGCGCGATCGGGCGGTATCGTATAATAATTAATTAAAAAATCGGTCAGTGACCGGAACGATTCGGTAAGCGATTGCGACGCGTATCGCACCCCTTGTGGGCGTTCGAGAAATATAAATATCAAAAATCTCGCATCATAAGCAGGAAAATATCCAAAAAATGCGTGCAGAAATTCTGTCTCTTCATATCCACGCCCATCGCTTCGTGGAATTTGCGCTGTTCCTGTTTTTGCCGCAATGGAATATCCCGGCCTTTTTGCGGCACCTCCGGCAAGCGTTGTGTCCACTACCTCAACCAGCATCCGGCTGATGGTGCGCGATGTTTCTGGCGAAATGACTTGGCGGATCACCATTGGCTGTCGGAACGTTCCATCGGAATGTATTTCACGCACATAGGGCTGCATCAACATACCACCATTCGCCAATGATGACAACGCCATCGTAAGCCGCAACGGAGTCACGGCAATACCTTGCCCGAATGATGCGGTAGCAAATTCAACTTCTCGGGTGCTTTCTAAATTTTTGATGTTTCCCGCTACCTCGCCGGGCAAATCAATACCAAGTTTTTCTCCAAAACCAAACCGATAAAAATATTCCCGGAATCGTTCTGTTCCGAGACGCTGCATAGCAAATACCGCGCCGGTGTTCAGAGATTCTTGCAATACCTGCGTCATGGTTTGTTTACCGCGCGCCTTGCCATCAAAATTCTTAATGACTACCGACCCTATTCGCACCTCTCCTTGATCCACATACATTGTTTCTGGAGTAACCGCTCCTACATCAAGCGCCGCAGCCATGGTGATGGGCTTAAAAACAGAACCGAGCTCGAAAATTTTTTCAACAAAAGGATTTAAAAACGCATTAAAATTTTGTTCCACAAAATATTCATTCGGATTAAAAAACGGGTATGCCGCAAGAGCTTTTATTTTTCCTGTTTTTGGCTCTACGACGATAATTCCACCTTGCACTGCGCGCCAGCGTTCTATGAGTTCCTGAAGTTCTTCTTCGGTTGCTTGTTGGAGCGATGGTTCGATGGTCAACATAATATCTTGCCCCTCGTACGACGGCGTTTGAAATTGTTCGCCGAGTGCAATCAATAATCCTCGCGCATCACGTTCTTGAAGCAGTGACCGTGTTATGCCACGGAGTTCGTTTTCGTAGTATTTTTCAACCCCATATTGTCCCGTTGGATTTTCTGCTGCATGTGACACAAAACCAATGACGTGGCTTGCTAATGTATCTCCCGGATACAATCGCCATGCGTGCGGGACAAGTCCAACGCCGGGGATCGTGAGCGCCAACACCCGCTCTCCTTCGTCATAGGTAAGCCGAGATTTGAGTATTTCATACGGATCGTCTTTTTTTTGTATAATGGTGTTATAACGACCTCGATCAATCGGTGTTATCGCATCGAGCGCGGTGAATACCTCGTCGGCGCGATCATGGGAAAATGTGCGATTATCAAGGTAGAGTATGTACCCATTTTGGGTTGTTGCGACACGAACAAATTTCCCGGTTTTATCGTCGCGCATATAAATAGTTCCACGAGTTGGTTCCGGTGATACCGTATATTGCTGCTGGCGACGCGCCAAATCTACGTATACATCGTTGCGAAGAATTTGAAGAAAAAAAAATCGTCCTCCGATGGCACTTGCTACGCCGAAGACGACAATGCTCAATACAAGAATGCGCCGATTGATAAAATTAATAGAAATAGCTGTCGTGCGGTGCTTCTGCAACATTGCGATTTCGTGTTATGGTCTCCAGCAAGCGTGGCTCATAATATCCCTTAGATACAAAAAATTCTGAAGTGAGTACTTTTCCCTCTTGTAATGCCGCGCGCTCTGTATTTTGGACTTGCGCATACAATGCCTCATGTTGTTCCCGCAAGCTCTCTTGGGCAAAACCAGATCCAATGACACTGCCCACTAAATAAATATAGAGCACTCCGAGCGCGCATACGCTGCCCACCGTAACATATCCAATTATGCGACGTGTTGAATACGAAATTGTCCGGCCGCCGAAGACCACATCATCTTTTAAATCCTGTGTATACGCTCGTGTATAAAAAATTGTGGCTTCCAGAACACTCATAGTTTTTGGATGGCGCGAAGCTTTGCGCTGCGCGCGCTTGGGTTATTAAAAATCTCTTCCCGAGATGGCGTAATAGGTTTTTTATTTAACAGATTACCCATTTTTTGTGCGGACCATGTACGAAATATCTGTTTAACAATACGGTCTTCTAACGAATGGTACGAAATAACAACCAGTCGGCCGCCGGAGCGCAATATTTTCCCTGTGCCCGCAAGGCCTTCGCGCAGCGCTCCCAATTCGTCATTTACCGCAATCCGGAACGCTTGAAATGTTTTTGTGGCAGGATGCATTTTTCCTTTGCGCTTTGTCCCCAACACCGGCTCAAGCGATAAGAGCAAATCCTCAACCGCAACAAGCCGCTTTTTTCTTCGAAACATCACGATGGCTTTTGCAATCTGCTGCGCTCTTCGCTCCTCCCCATATACCCTGATGATATTTTCTAATTCTGTTTCTGGGCTGCTGTTGAGTATCCGAGCCGCCGACATTGCATTGTTTTTTGCGAGCGCCATGGACAGTGGTTCGTCGGGATTTTGGAACGAAAATCCGCGCCCACTTTCTATGAAATGCCATCGCGATACACCAAGATCAAATAATACTCCCGTAATACTGTGTATGTTGTGTGAAGCAACAATTGCAGCGATATCGCGAAAATTGCCATGATGGACGATTAAATTTTTCCACACGCCGCTTTCATGTTTGATTCGCTCGTTCATAAAACCCACCATATCGGGATCTTGTTCGATACCAAGAACTCTGCCGTTTGGTGCCACCGATGTGAGCAATAATTCTGTATGTCCGCCGCCGTCTAGTGTTGCGTCTACTATTGTGTCTCCTGGTTGTACATGTAAAAGTGCTTGTACTTCGCTTGCCAATACCGGAATGTGCCGTGCATTTCTCGCAGGATTCATTTAATACATTCCTAATTCTCCTAACTTTTCCGCGATCATCTCTGCTTGCCGCTCGGCTCCCTCCGCATACGACTTCCAAAGTTCCGGATGCCAAATTTCCACTCGATTATACAGTCCTACGACCATTGCTTCTCCTTCAAGTTTTCCGTATTGTTTGAGATAGTCGGGAAGCAAAATACGTCCTAATGCATCAATATCTATATCCATTGCCCCAGCGATCATGGCTCGAACGAAACTGCGCGTTTCTGCTTTGCCCCATGGCAGTTGCGCAAGTTTTTCTGCCAAGCGGTTCCATTCTTCGATTCCGTAGAGAAACAGGCATTGATCTAATCCGCGCGTTACTATCACTGTTTTTCCCAATTCCTTGCGAAACTTCGAAGGAATGGAGAGCCGGTTTTTTTGGTCAATGGTATGTAAGTATTCGCCGATGAGCATAAAGATAAGGTTATCCACATATCCACAGCTTTATCCACTTTTTCCCACCTCATTAATATTCTATCCCACTATACTTTATAGTGCAAATAATTCAACTAAAACAAAATAGCCCACCGATGGGCTATTTTGTGCTTAATAATCAATGGTTTTTATATTTTCTCGCCTTTTTAATTCACAGGTTATTCACATTTCCCTTTTTAATGATCGTCTAGTATCTTTTCTCCGTACGTCCCGTAATACCTTTCCACTTTATTCACTACAACACGCGGACTAATACTGGGCTATATCTTAAGTGATTCCTCAAGCTAATAATGGCTTTTTGGATAATCTCGCTCGATATCTTTTTTCTTTTGCCATCGTATGGATTAGCTATTTCTATAGTATCGTCTTTATATCTTTCTGCTAGTACAAAATGTGGTGCATGAACTATTTTCTGAAGATAATAATTGTCCAAATATACAATAACAAAGCCACTTTTTAACAACTTTTTTATTAGTCGCATATCTATTTTCGAGTTCACTAACTCTATTCCTTGACTTTTTTCTCTTCTTAACTCTCTAAAATAATACTGGCTCTCAATATACACTTCGAAACCTTTCTTGTACTTTTTCGCAACATAATTCAGCTGACCGATCAGATAATTAAATCCCCAACCGTGTTTCCAGATTTCTATTTCTTTACTCCTACTCCATGATTCATCTATTAACATCAGTAAATCAGATGCCAAACAGGTTTCATATGTTGATTGTTTTATTATTTTCATATCGTCCTCGTGCCCCACGATATCTTTTATATTTCATCCACTACTCGATTTGCCTTACGGATGTTATCCACAGACATATCTTGACGCTTTATACGGACTTGCTATACTGATACTGTCAAACCTCTCCCCGTTTCGGCGGGGGGATTCTTTTTATTTATAGTAAGAAATCTGGTCTTTAAGCTTTTTGAGATTGACATATTTTGCTCGATCCAGTAACTCTTTGGCAACATGACCTTTTGTGGATATAACCAATACTCTCTTATATTGGGCTTTCACTGCGTCAAGCAATGGCGCGAAGTCGCTATCTCCTGACATCAGAATCAAGGTGTTAAAATTATTGATACTCCCAAGTACATCAATGGTGAGTTCAACATCGAGATTCCCCTTCCATTCATAGGTACTCTTGGAAACCTTGATCCTTTTCACTTCTTTAGTTTTTACAATATAACCGACTCTCTCAAGCTTTTGTATGAAAGAATTTTGCTTATAATTGTCACCGACTCTCCCGGTATAAAAATAAATAGCCCGAAGATCGCATTCTTCCTCGAAATACTTTTTTAATTTTTCATAATCCACGCGCCAACGCAAAGTTTGCTGCGAATAAAGAATATTAGCAGCGTCAATAAAAACATACACCTTTCCTTTAACAAATTGACCAATCATGATTTTTTACTGTCGGGGGCGGAGGGTGGGAAACAAAATGACTTCTTTAATATTATTGGTGTTGGTAAGAAGCATCGTTAAGCGGTCAATACCGATGGCAGCGCCTGCGGCTGGCGGCATGCCATATTCTAGCGCTTCAATAAAGCTCTCATCGGTTGGATGTGATTCGCTATCTCCTCCGGCGCGCAACCGTTCTTGTTCTTCAAAACGCGTACGCTGATCGAGCGGATCATTAAGCTCTGAAAATCCATTTACAATCTCAAGCCCACCGACGATAAGCTGAAAGCGCAGAACTTTTGTTGGATCATCGGGGTGTTTTTTAGCAAGCGGGGAAATATCGAGCGGGTGGTCAATAATAAATGCCGGTTGTTGAATTTTTGGGCGACAGACTTTCCGATAAATTTCATCTGCAATTTTTCCTTTGGATGCGGATGGATCCGGATCAATGCCAAATTGGCGCGCTTTGAGTACGAATGAGTCGCGTGTTTCTTTGGTATGGTTGACAATGAGGGCATAGCGCTTAAGGGCTTCATCAAACGGCAGGCGGGGAAATTGTTTAGGGAATGTAATGGCTGTTTTTTGAAAAATGATTTTGCGCACTTTCAGCGACTTCATCAGTCGACGGAAGAAGTGCTCCACACATTTCATCATGTCTTCCCTATTCCAATACGCGGCGTACCATTCAATCGTTGTAAATTCAGGATTGTGACTGTGGTCAATTCCTTCATTACGAAAACTTTTGCCAAGTTCGTAGATTTTTGCAAATCCGCCTACCAGTAATTCTTTTAAATATAGCTCCGGAGCGATGCGTAAATACAAATTACTATCTAAGGCGTTGTGATGAGTTGCAAATGGGCGTGCGAGCGCCCCGCCGGCAATAGGATGCAGCATCGGTGTTTCTACTTCTAGGAATCCTTCTTCATCAAAAAACGAACGAATGGCTTTCATAATGCGTGAGCGCATCACGAAGCGTTCGTGCACCTCCTTATTCATCAACACATCCAAGTATCGTCGCCGAAATCGTTCCTCAACATCTACAAGGCCGTGCCATTTCTCCGGCAATGGGCGGAGGGACTTCGCGAGCATTTCCCAGCGCGACACATTGATCGTCGGCTCTTTCCGCTTGGTATAAAACGGTTTTCCAAAGACAGCGATAAAATCACCAATATCGATGGTTTCGCGCAATGCCTTGTATGCATTAACTCCGAGCCGATCTTGCGCGCAAAATAATTGAAATTCTCCGGACCCGTCAAAGATATTAATAAACATCGAGCGGCCGTGCTCGCGCCGTGCCATAATTCTCCCGGCAACCCCCACTGATCGCCCGGAGCGCATGCGTTGATAAAATTCTTGCTGGAGTTTCTTGATGTCGAGAAGGGAAAACGAAGAGCGCGCGGGATACGCCTCTTTATTGTATGAAAAAAGAGCCTTGAGCTTTTTGATACGCAGTTGTCGAATCTCTTCGCCAGGCAGCGTCATACAATTTCCATAATCTTATAGCGGACCGATCCTTTCGGCGTATGTACTTCAATCGTATCGCCCTTCGTATGTTGTAACAGCGCCTGTCCTAAGGGTGACTCATGTGATATTTTTTGTTCCGCGGGAGATGCCTCGTTTGCTCCTACGATAAAAAATGAAGTGTGCGCGCCGCTATCGATTGCTTCGATCGTAACTTGGGAACCGATTTGTACCGCATCGGACGCTGTGCTTTTTTCAACTACAATAGCGCTCCGCAATGTTGCCTCAAGTTCTGCAATACGCGACTCATTGAGCATCTGCGACTCTTTTGCTTCCTGATATTCAGAGTTTTCCGAAAGATCCCCCAAACTTTTAGCATATTCGAGGCGTTGAGCGATTTCTTGACGCACCGCGGTCTTACAATACTCGATCTCCTCTTTGAGTTTTGCGAGACCTGCTTTGCTGAAATATTGTAATCCTTGGTCTGATGACATAGAAGAACTATACCACACGCATTATAGTGAATCAAGAAAACGCGTTTCATGCATCCACTGCAGCACTTCGGAAGCCACTGCCGTAGCTCCAATAAGATTTTGTGAAGACCCACTTTCCATCAATACCACAAAAGCAATTTTGGGCTGATCGAAGGGCGCGAATCCTATGGACCATGAATGAACCCGGCCAGTTTTTCCAATTTCAGCAGTTCCTGTTTTTGCCGCAATGGGGATCGGAATACCCGAAAGCCCCTGCGCAGTGCCGTACATCACCGCATCGCGCATTCCTTCTTGTATGACACGAAAAAAATCTTTCGGCAAAATGTTATTTTTACGCGGCGGTTTTAATAAGGTCTGAATGGTATTTTTGCGATCATCTACCACGCGCTGGGCTACTGACGGCTGAAGCACCGTGCCGCCTGTAGCAAGAGCGGCCGCATATACCGCCATTTGTATAGGAGTTACCAGTATATCACCTTGCCCGATGGACACGTTATATGTATCTCCTACTGTCCATGCGCGCGATCGTGACGGAGATTCTTGGTCAGGCAAGAGGCCCTGCTTTTCCACGGGCAAATCAATTCCGGTCATTTCTCCAAACCCAAAAAGTGCTAGGTATTGATTGATTTTTGAAATACCCAATCCTCGCTGCGACTCATAACCACCGCCGATCGTATAAAAATACACGTCACTGGACACCGCAAGCGCGCGGCGCATATCAACGAGACCGTGGTTTTTCCAGTCCAAAAAAACTGACGGCTTGTCGGGAAAATAAGGATTTTCGAGTACCAACCGGCCGTTGGTCAAGATGGTTTCCTCCGGATCAATAATATTTTCTGCAAGCGCTCCGGCTGCAAGTGCTGGTTTTACAATAGAACCGGGAGGATAGAGTCCCGAGACTGCGCGATTGAAAAATGGTTTGCCCGGATCGTATAACAGATCATCAAGTTTTTCTTGCGTAAGCCCCTCGGTAAAAATATTAGGATCAAATTCCGGAACACTCACCAGAGCCAACACCGCGCCATTCGATACGTCCAATACAACGCCTGCGCCGCCGCTAAAACCGTTTGTATACGCAACGCGCTCTATGCTTCGCGCAAGTTGCTGTTGGAGATTCCGAGAAAGCGATGTAACAATTCCTGCGCCGCTTTGTGATGCTACGCGTATACCAAAACTAATCACCGACCCCGTGACATTCACTTCCTCAATACGTTCCCCGGCAATGCCTCGAAGGAGTGTATTATATTGCTTTTCAATGCCACTGGCACCCTGTGTTCTGTTATTATCTTTACGCAAAAATCCGAGCGCATGCAAAAATCCTTGTTCGGGATAGCGTCGCATGACGTAATATGTGCTGCTTGCCGAAGTAAAAAAGCCCCGAAATTCGTTTGTAGCAAGTACTACGCCATCGCGATCATAAATGAGTCCGCGCTCCGCTGGTTGCTCAACAAGTCGTAGATAGTTATTGAGAGAGCGTTCACGAAATACGCTGGCGTTAACAATCTGCAAAAAACCGGCACGAAGCAGAAAAACTACGCCGCTCATAACAAATAGTGTACCGAGTAAAAAAAATACTCGTCTGCTCATTGGCCTCTCCAGCACCCCCTCCAAACTTTCTCGATGATATCCCGGAGTATTGTGGCCATCGAGAAAAATCTCGTCAATATCTATGTTGTAGTGATGTTTGTCGCCAAATACCATACAAAAATAAGTTTGATAGTATCACAAATACTCCGCCATGAGCAAAAAATAATGCGGAAGGAACTACACCGTGAGTAAGCATGAGACTTATCATGATAAAGGTTATTATTCCGCCTAGCACGCTCATAAATATATTTTCAATAACCAAGCGAAATGGAGACCATGCAAGCGCTGTTGCCATTACCACGGCAGGAATAGTGTAAAATCCTCTCTGCGGGATAGCCGTAATACTTTCAAATATCACCCCGAGCGCTGTTCCTCCTAAAAACATAATGAAGTATGCCATATACGTTATTACGAATGAGACGCCGGATGCACGATAAGGACACGATGGAGTCGTTCGGGAGCAACAGGAACGCGGATAATAAGGTGCTGAAGCTGTCTTCCGGGAGCGCGATCAACCGTGTCAATAAAACCTGCGATATACGCGGGGTTGCTTCCGAGCCATATGATATCGCCGGCCCGAAGCTCAAGAGCAGAAGGGAGATCCACGCGTAGCTCCCCGCCACCGATGCCGCGCGCCTCAAAAGTAATTTCCTTTTCGCTTCCTGCGCGCAATACTACAACATTACCCAAGCGGCTTAAAAGCTCCGTTTTGCTCCACGTATTTTGCACACTTACCACGGTACCGATGGCAACGCCATCGAGAGATGCCACAATATCCCCTTGCCGCACACGCTGCTCCACCCCTGCGGCAAGCAGCATGGTATCGCTGAAAACAAATCCGGGATTTAATAGAACAGATGCTAATACGACATCGTCGGGAATATCGTTGTTGTCTTCCTTTTGTATCAATGGCGCTTCCCCCGCGCGCTCCACAAACAGAAGTCCTCGGGGCAGCAGTTGAAAAACGCCGACGAACAATATAATGATTAGAGTGATAATGATTCCTCGCGGATCACGATGTTTCATAAGCTTATCTTTTTGCTTGCGACCTAGCAAGTAAGGGCTTGTCATCAATTTTCATATTACCAGCGACCGAATCTCCGATGAGCATTACCATATACCAATACTTTTTCGTTAAATTTCTTTGTCATATGGATTTTTTCAAACAATAATTCCATGACTTTCGGCTTTATCATATTGAATCGTACTTCCCGATAATGTATCTCACTATCATTTCTCATCTCTAATTCACCAAGATTCTTTCCATTATAACGTAGTAAAACTTTCTGCTCCGGCATTTGCCCAACCGAAATTGCTCTAGAATTACAGACCTCTAAATTATCGCCAAAAGCATCAACAACATCTTTATTCAAAAAGACATGAAATATCGCATTCTGTTTGATAGTCAAATAATTCACCTCTCCTCCATTGAATAAAGATTTATTTAAGAATGCTTTTAGGCGTGGCCGCTCTTTTAATTTTTCTGCCAATTTTACCATCGGAGTACGCAATCGTTCTTTGGCGACAATTTTATTCCGGCGGTATTGCGCATAAGTTGAGGGAAACGCATTGATACATTCGGCGAGCAAAGCTCCAATACCGTTCATAACAACAAAAGCATGATCCGATTCAAAACGCCCAAGTCCATAAAGAAATACTTGCCATTTCTTTTCACCACCTTTAACGGAGCGAGCATCGCCGGAAGGATCAATGACGTCTTTTTTAGCTTGGGGGTCATTTTTATAATCGCTAGAGAGTCCGATTGCTAATGCAAATTCAAGTGCGTCGTCATATCCTTTTTGGCGCACTGCTCTTGCTCCTTCGGTTGTAAGCGCTCGCCTTCTTCTCATTTTGGTAATTTCCAAATTAATAATTCATGGGATTTTTTTACATAACTTCCATTGTTGTCTCGTTTTCGGTTTTCTCCGATGCGCGTATCACCCTGACTAAAAGTGTATTGCCAGGAAGGGGTTATCATATCGAAATCTTTATACCACCCTCGGATCATAGAGCAATCGTTGTATGACAAAACAAAACCGCCTTTATGTTCCATCAATAGATTACACAATAATTCGTGCTTGAAGTTGTTATGATGAATGGGGAAGTTTCTATGAGGAGAAAGACCAACAAAAGTTTTACTGTCGCCATCCAGGTAATACGGCGGGTCGCAATAGAGAAAATCATTTTTGTGTTTTGGCATTATATCTTCAAAAGACGCGCATTCAGCTTGCAATATATCGGCTCGGAAGTTTCGAACTTTTTCAAGCATTGTTTTATACCTTTCTTCTTGTAAATACACACTCGATGGCCAACCAAGAAAGTGCGGACCATAAGATGTATTGTGATTAAAATAATAGTAAGCGGCTAAATCAAGCTTGCCTAGTTTTTCTTCTTTTTTCCAATATTTCTTTAATCGTTCTTTAGCTTTCTTAAAACCTTCTCTTGTCGGCTCGAAATCAAGTAGTCGCTCATATAGCATATCCGGGGTTTTTAGTTGAACCTGCCAATAATTTATGAGGATATCAAAAATATCGTATCCGATAACAGGCAAGTTTAATTCTCGAGCTATCGCAACTTCCACTGATCCGCCGCCGAGAAATGGCGAAACAACCCGTTTTATGTTATCGGGTATGCGTTCTACCACTAAGCCAACGGCGAGACTTTTCCCACCAGCGTATCTAATTGGTGCGCCCATGTATCGCTTGTATTTCGTCTTACCACTAGGACTAGCTATCTTACGCAAAAAATCTTTTTTGCGCTGCGCTAGTGTATTGGGAAACAAACCCTTAATATCTAATTGATAAGCGATTGGCTTCCTCATTTGTACTACTTGTATGTTTTTCAACATATAATTCAGTGAGAAATGTTTTTGCGCGCTTTGTGCTTTATTATTGCGGAGGCAATTCTGATTCGTCTTCTAATAAAATGGAACGTAACGCATCAATATTTTCGATGACGATACCGGTACCGCGTACTACGGTGGTTAATGGGTCCTCTGCCAAGTATACCGGGATTTTTGTTTCTTTTTCCAATAGCTTATTGAGTCCACGAATCAGCGCGCCGCCTCCTACCAATACAATGCCGCGATGCATAATGTCGCTGACGAGCTCCGGCGGAGTATCTTCGATTGTCGCTTTTACTGCTTCCACTAATGACTTTACAGATTTCGAAAGTGCAACGCGAATATCGGCATCGGTGACCAAAATTTCCCGCGGAAGTCCGGTCACCAAATCGCGACCGCGTAGCATTCCTTCCAGCACTTCGTTTGTTTTCCATACCGAACCGACGGCTATTTTAATGTCTTCTGCCGTGCGTTCTCCCACCAGGAGTTTAAATTCGTCGCGCGCGTAGTTGATGATGTCATCGTTGAATGCGTCTCCCGCGATACGAAGACTGCGCGAAACAACAATACCACCGAGAGAAATCACCGCGATATCGGTAGTGCCGCCGCCGACATCAATAATCATGTTTCCAATAGGGTCTTGCACGGGCAAGCGAATGCCGATAGCGGCGGCCATTGGTTCTTCGATCAAATATACTTCCCTCGCTCCTGCGTTATACGCCGCATCGCGTACAGCGCGGCGCTCAACTTCGGTAATACCCGAAGGAATACCGATGACAATCCGAGGCCGTGCAAAAAGTTTTGCAGAGGAAGAGTGCACTTTGCGGATAAAATAGGTGAGCATTTCGGCCGTCACTTCAAAATCCGATATCACTCCGGCGACTAGTGGACGAACAGCGACAATATGGCCCGGCGTGCGGCCTATCATCCGCTTTGCTTCTTCGCCGATCGCAACCACTTGGGATGTTTTTTGATTCACCGCGACGACCGACGGTTCGTTAATAACAATGCCTTCATTGCGGATATACACCAGCGTATTTGCGGTGCCCAAATCAATACCGAGATCTTTAGAAAATTTTCCAAACAATTTACCGAACATACAGCGACATATTGTTGATAAAATCAGTCAAGGGGACGAGTGAGCAGACATTTGTTGTGCGGTCTTTAATCTCACATAAGCGCTCGGCGAGCGTTTTTTCGCTTACAACCACCCGTTGGGGAATGCCAAGCAAGTCAGCATCGGCAAATTTCTCGCCCGCGCTCGCGTCGCTCCTGTCATCATAGAGTACCGAAACGTCGTCTTTTTGCAAGCGAGCATAGAGTTTTTCTGCTTCGTCGCCGCCTTGCTTCCCAAGCCCGATAAGATAGAGCGAAAAAGGGGCTACGGATTTCGGAAGCATTAATCCGTTTTTATCATTGTAAAGCTCCGCAATAGCGCCCATAAGCCGTGAAATACCGATACCATAGCAACCCATAATAACCTTTTGGTCTTCTCCCGCATTGTTTTTTACCGTAAGGCCGAATGCATCGGTATAGCGAGTTTTAAGCGGAAAAATGTTTGCTATCTCAATTGATTTTTTGGTTTCTTGTGGATCCTGGTCACATTCGGGGCAACGGGGAAATAGCGAGCGGTCCTGCTCGTTGATTGCAACATGGCAATAATTACATATGGCAATTATATCTTCCCCTGCTTCAGCGACCGTTTGAAATTCGTGGGATATTTTAGAAAACGTTCCGCCGCTTGCATAGGTCAAAAATGTTTTTTCGCCAATCCCGACATGAGAAAATATAGTACGATATGCGTACTGAACTTTTTTGTAATACGATTCGAAATCGTCTTCTGAGGAATGGAACGAATAAAGATCTTTCATGATAAATTCCCTTCCCCGAAAAAGTCCCGATTTTGCGCGCAGTTCGTTGCGAAATTTGGTCTGAATTTGATACACCGCCAGAGGCAAATCGCGATACGATTGGATAAATTTTTGTACCATGGGGACCACAACCTCCTCGTGGCTCTGCCCCAGCACAAAGCGGCTTCCGGTAGAAAGTTGCGTGTGAAAAAGGTCTTCGATAGCTGCGCGTCCAGTTTTTTCATAGTGCTCAATGGGGTGAAGTGCCGGCATGAGAACTTCCTGCCCGCCGATGCGATTCATTTCCTCGCGTACAATATTTTCGATTTTGCGCAAGGTCAAAAGACCGAGCGGCAAAAACGTATATACCCCTGACATAAGTTTTTGCACGTATCCTGCCTGCATCAAAAGCCGTGCGTTGGTGCTTTCTTCGTCACTCGGCGGTTCACGAAAGGCTTTGGTGAATAATTGAGATCTCCGCATAGCCCTATCCTAGCGCGTTTTTCCTCGTTTGCAAAGTATAAAACGCTGCGCGATATACCATGAAATAGTTCCCAACAGCGCGAGTTGGATGGTTGGGGTAAGGCCGGTTTCGATGAAAGGGGTAAGCGGCATCGTTTCGTTGTACGCCCAGCGATTGGTTGCAAGCGCCCATTTTTCTAAGAGTATCGCGACGATAAGCCATGCCGGAATAGCGAACCATAATATTTTTGCATCCCATAGATTCTCTAATTCGCGCGAATTAGAGAATCCGGCTCCATGGCTTTTTACTGGTGACTTCCTGTGAAACCAGACAAATACGGCAATCGTAATAATGGCCGCATCAACCAGCGCGGCGCGTAATAAAATAAAAGCGGTAATTGCGCCGCTTTGATAATGAATATAAAATTGCGCATGCCAAAATTCCCACAAGGCATTCAGCGCAAAGGCAATGGTAAAAATAAGCACAATACGGCGCGCAGTGTTCATATTTCTACGTAACGCGAAGAATCAATTTTGACTACGCGCGTTTCTTTCTTCCCCGTTTTTGCCGTAACAAAAAATTTCATTAAAGCATGTTATTGCGGGGAGGCAATAAATTGCAAAATTCGCTCTTTAAATCGAAAATACAAAAATCCTGAAACAAGCAAGACGACGCCGAGACTTATAAATGATACAAAACGATAAAAATCATCAAGATTCGCGGTGTCTATCAAAAACACCTTACCGACAACAATCATAAATAACAGCAATGACGCAATGCGAGCAACCTTTGAAGTAGATATGATGCCGATGACCAGTAATACGATGGCATAGAGTGTCCATGCAATAGAAATTGCGGCCAAGCGCATATTTTCAATGCGTTGTATTGTATTATTTACTTTTATTCCGACTAACTGCTTACTGAAATAATCCCATATCTCAATAGTCAATAACCACAATAAAAATCCGTTGATACTGATAAAAAGCGCGAGCCCGATATTCGCGCGCTCTATTTGAGAAACGCGCGAGGCATAATACGACAAAAGCGCGGCATAAAGTCCTAGGGCGCCAACAAAAACAAGCGTTGCTCCGACCCTTCCGTTCCAAAATGGTACGTAAGAAGCTGCGGGAACAAAACTTTCCAAAAACAGCACTCGTATACCTGCCAAAACAAATATGCTGTATCCGAGTACGCGCAATACAACCCCGCGCGTTATCAAGCCACCCGCACTCCCGATAAGCCCTCCTGCAGTCCAAAGAAACGCAAGCCAATGCAGGTCAAAAAAATCAAATATCTCCGCGGACAATACAACAAGGGGAGCGAGATATGCCATGTTGACAAGAGCTGAATATGCTTTCGCAAATTCCTCTCGTTCTTGTGATGATAGCGTGGCAGCGCTATCTTTTTGCTTCAGCGCAAGCGCTATGCTCGCAAAAGTAAAAAATAAAAATGATCCAGCAAACGCCACCATACGATCATTAAACCATGGCGCGCTCGGTGAAGCAGAAAGATCAAATGCCATTAATTGAAACGCGGCAAGCGCGAATGCGCCATATCCAAACTGGCGAATAACCGAAATATGATATCGCAGTCCCAATAACAGTAATACCAGGGCTTCTGCTCCCCATCCGATCGTAATCCACTGACGTTCAAACTGAATCGGAACGGCGAGTATAAAAAATACGCACGCTACAGCAAATAATATGATACCAAAGCGCTCAAAGCGTTCTTTGGCATCCCCGAGCCGAAATATCAACGCGAGAATGCCATACAGTACTCCCAACAATATCGAAAACAGGGCATCAAAGTCGGGATAGAGCAAATTAATTTCGAAAAGATTAACTGCAAAGTAAAGCGCGGGTACCACAAGAGTAAGAATGATATCCCCTTCTCTGGAGGCATCGGAACGAAAAAACTGATTGAGCAACGTTGCGCTCAGAAAAATAATAAAAAAGAGTGAGGTATAAAGAAACGAAACACTAAACTGCGCGTGCGTATAAAATGTCTCAAACCACGAAAGATACACGAGTGTTGTTGCTAAAAATGCGCCGAGCGCAAGATACGGCCATGTTTTTTTCCAAGAAATTAATAAAATCCCAAAATCCAAAAGCGCAATATAGATAAAAAGCGCGTGAGGATTATTGATATTAGTTGGTAATAAAAATGGCGTTGCAAAGCCTCCAAATAATGAAAATGCAAAAAGCGGCAATGAATCATACCAAAGCGCCAATGTAGCGCCCAGTATGGTTATCAACGTCATACCAAAAAATGCAACGGGCTGTGTGATTAATTGGTAAAAATTAAACGCGGCATACAGCGAAAGATAAAACAAACCGAGCCCGCCGCCTGTTAGCATGTGGCCATACAGCGAGTATCGTTGTGTTGTATACCACCCTAAACCCAATAAAATAAATCCGCCAGTAAAACCCAAAAGGACCCGCATCATTTCGGTAATAAGATCGTGCGTAAACGCATAGCGAAGAAAGAATCCGAGCCCAAACGTTATCGCAATAAGGCCCACTGCGGTAAATATCTTGCTGCCGAAGTGAAACTCAAATTCATCTTCTTCTTTTGCAACACGTTGTACTTTGTCTCGAATGTGCACAGAAGAATTTTCCGCTACCGAAGACTGAGATATCGGTGCGAATGCCGGTGGCGCCTGAATAACTGGAGAGGCAAGATTGGACGGTTTAGTCAACGGCGTGTCGAGAGGATGTTGTGTTTGGACATCGAACTTTTTTTCAAGTCGGCTAACTCGCTGTTTTAAGTCCCAGTAGCTTGCCGCAAGCCAAATAAAAATAAGAAATACAACGATAGTTCCCATAATGGTTATTATACTAATAATATCCCTAAACTCCAAATCCGCGCAATTGCCATAGTTTAATTGCTTCAATCGGATAGATCAGCATAATCATATTAATCATTAAACTATCCCGAATCCAGATCATAAGAGCAATTTCGGTGAGAATAAAAACAATAATTGAAGTGCGCCGAGACATACGCGACGCAAATAAAAACCCGAGCGCGAAGATAATGATATCGCTGACAGAATTGAGAACGCTATCTCCATAGTAATTAAGAGACAGCGTTTCTTCTCGGTATCGGTTAATAACGATATCGGTATTTTCTATCACTTCAAATGAGGCTTCTCCCCCTACAGCGATAATAAGACGCGTACCAATGCTGAGGGGGAATGAACGCGCTACAACATGTAATAGCCCGTAAGCGCCGATGCCGTGGAGAAAATGAGTAAACGAATATGGGTCCGAGAGTTGCTGGGAGTTTTCGTTGCTCCAGATATCTCCCGACCAAAACTGGATATATCCACAAGCACAGAACGGAGTCCGCCCCATCATAAAAAGAACGCTGGCGGCAATACTGATAATAATGACAAGGAAAACAGCGTATTTCATTTCTCCTTTGCTATGTTTTTATGTTTAGTAATCCATGTGCAGCGCTTGCAGAGTGTGTTCGTGCCGGGATATGGGCTTTCGAGAAAACTGACTATAGTGCGCGTAGTTGCGCGAAACTGCGCGATATTGAGCGCGACTTCATCGGGATGGAACGCGAGTTCCATAAAAAGTGATGGATCGCTGCGCTCTTTGGTAAAGTAGTGTAGCAAATATGCTCTATCAGCAACAGGATATCCGCACTCTTTCAGCATTAATGCATACGCGTGCAGCTGCAGGCGATAATATTTTTGTTTATCAATCTTTGGCGGATCGCCGGATGATTTATAATCCGCGGGGACCAATTCGCCGCGCTCATTGATCAATACCTCGTCGAGCTTACCTTCAAATACATAACCGTCGCGCTCGTTGACATACCGAAGCGCGGTTCGATTGTTGCGCCACTCATTGAGCAACGCAAAGTTATCAAAAAGCCGCAGGTGTGGGAACATGCTCAATTCGGGCGGCATTTCTCTTTTGATGCGAAAACCGTCATAGCGGTTTTTAAGTTTTTCATCCATCGCGTCGTTGAGGCGAAGCGGCAGGGTAAAAGGGTGCTTGCCGATATTGTGTTCAATCCAAAAACATGCCGTACAATCTTCAAAGCCATAGAGTGCGCTCGGACTTAGTTTCCATAATCCCTCTTTGGTTTTCATAGTGATGCAATAAGATATTCGAGCTCTTCGGCGCTTTTCTCGTCGGGAAATTCCGCATCACTTGATTGACCCAGTTTAACAAATGTTCCGAGACCGAATGTTTTATCAATCAGATTTCGAAGATTTAAAATCTTGCCCGAAAACATCCCCCGCGCAAAAAGCGCAAATATTTCTTTTCGATCTTTATAGGTACTCTTATTGCGTTCGTAAAGCTTGTCGATAAGAACATTGAGCGCCTTGCGCGATCGCGGATACCCAAACATATATCCGGAAAGCTTGCCTGCTCTTTCTTCGGCGTATATTACTTCGTCGTTCTCTGGGTTTGGATTTTCACGAATTATTTTTTCCGTTTGTGATGTCTCCTGCGGGTATAATTTTTTAATATTGTGTTGTTGAAAAAGGCGTATTGCTAACTCTTCTGTTACCGCCTCATTTAATAAAGTGAATAAAAATTTTCTGGATCGCGCCCGTATCCTAAGTCCAAGACGCGAATGGCGATAGAGAAGTTTCTTTTTTTTCTCATCAGTATGATGGGCAGCTGCTATCAACGAACCATAAGATTTAAAGTGGAGTATTTCATGAATAAGTTGATGAATAAATGCAATGCGCGACTTCGTGCCTCTCATCAATACTGCTTGCTCATAAATAGCAAATATGCCATCTGCTTCATTATCACTCCAAACATCGGCAGGAATAATATGGACGTTTTTTTCAGAAACATCCAAATGTTTTGCACCAAACGAATCAGCAAGTTCACTCGTAATATGATTCACAAAGCGAATGATGTGAATTTCCTCCAACGTTTTTTCTCGTTCTTTGGTAAGGCCTTCTTGAAATTTCTGTTCATCAAAAATTTCTTAAATACTCTTCCCGATAAGAGCGCGTTCGTGCTCTCGAATATCTTTGCCTAAAATATGATCAATGGAAGTATGCTTCTCCGCCATATTATTTCATTTTAGATTTACGCCACGCTGCTATTTTCGCATGATTACCAGACAAAAGTACGCGTGGAACAGAGTATTTTTTGCTTTTTTTACTCTGTTGCCGCGGTGGCCACATAAATATTTCCGGTCTGGTATAGTGAGGATATTCTAGACTAGTTTTTAGTTTATAGTTTTTAGTTGATAGTTGGGGCTCGCGCTTTAAAAGAATGTTCAGGTGAGATTCTTCGTGAAGTGATTCGGTTCGGATAACACCGGGAATTAAGCGCGCAACAGCAGAAATCACAACCATAGCAGCCACATCACCATCCGTCAACACATACGGCCCAATTGAAACTTCCTCAAAACTTTTTCCATATTCTTTTTTGAGAATTGTCGCTGCGCGCTCATCAATTCCCTCATATCGTCCGGTCACAAAAACAATGTGATTATATTTTTGTGACCAATGGTCCGCCATTTTTTGATTAAACATTGTTCCTTTCGCAGAAAACACTATGATTTTTGATCTTTGATTTTTGATCTTTGATTTTTTCATCACCGCTTCCACCGCGCGAAGAATCGGCTCTGCCATCATTACCATCCCGGCTCCCCCCCCATACGGCGTATCGTCGGTTTTGCGGTGTTTATCGCGGGTATAGGCGCGCAGATCGTGCGTATGGATTTCAATGAGTTTCTTTTTTTGCGCACGCTTCAAAATAGATTCCTTGAAATAGGAGCTAAAAATATGTTGGAAAATAGTTATAATGTCGAACCGCATTGACATAAATATAACATAAATATATTTGTTATCCAAAAATACTCCGCCGAAGCGGAGTATTTTTGGATTGTTAGATTTTAAGGTCGTCAACCATACCGCCGACGCTTGCGCGGCCGCCTTCCGGTTCCTCAATCTTGAGATTTACCCGCGCGTGGTTTTTCATTCCCACAACGCGCAGGAGAGTTCGCAATGCTTTCGCGGTGTTTCCGCTGCGGCCGATGAGTTTGCCGACATCATCCTTGTGGACTTTTATGGAAAGCAACACTCCCATCTCGTCAACCTTACGGCCAACTTCTACCGCATCGGGGTTATCAACCAGAGCTTTTGCAACATATTCCAAAAACTCTTGATCGCCATATACTGCTGATTCTTTTGCAACCATTGGACTAAATTGCTGATACTTCCTATAAAATACTTGAATTTCGACCTTTCTGTATCTTACGGTATATTATACTCTTTTGGTGAAAAAAAGTCAACCCCGTCGCTCGCGAGCGACGGGGTTGACCCCCTTATATCGCTCGTTTCTTGCCCGTGACAATATGAGCGTCAACCAGCAAATTATGCATGGTCGCCGACGTCTGCGCTCCCTCTGCAAGCCAGTGGCGAATGCGATCTTCTTTCAGCTGAATAGTACTTTTGCCGCGCGGATTATATGATCCCAGCACCTCTAAAAAAGAGCCGCTCCGCGGCGCGCGCTTGGATTCCACAACCACCACGCGAAAATTGGGATCATTGGCGCGACCAACACGTTGTAATCTGATGGTTAACATAGTTACGTAATGCTAGCGCAAATTATACGAACATGCAAGCATTTTTTATTATTTCAAGTATTTTATTTTATTTGCAACATGTTCGTCAAATGTTTGTGCATAGTATGCCTTTCCATCACTGCCATGTAAATAAAACAAGTATGGCGATGATTGAGGATACAACGCTGCTCGCATTGATGAAAGCCCCGGATTGCCGATAGGGCCATGCGGCAAACCAGCATATTTGTAGGTATTATATTTCGAATCAATAGCAAGATCCGCTTCAGTAAGTTCGTTGCTTGCCTTACCAGTCAAATAGGAAAGTGTTGCGTCCACTTGCAAAGGAATCTTTGTGCCAAGCCGCTTCCATAAAATCCCCGAAATGATCGCACGGTCTTCTTCGCCCGATGACTCTTTTTCGATCAATGATGCCATAATTACGATCTCGTGCAAAGAACGATTTTGGCGTTCAATGTCGGCGCGTAACGGTTCAATTTTTTGATTAAATGTTTTTTCAAAAAGATCGATCAGGGTTTCGGCCGAAGTATTTTGAAAAATACGATAGGTATCGGGGAACAGATATCCTTCCGTACCCGAAGCTGCTTTTATGAAGTCCTCTTTTAATACAACCCCTTCGCGCTCGAGATATACAGCAATTGCAAAATTTGTCCAACCTTCTTGAATACGAATTGTACGCTCGGCAGCGCCACTCGTAATATGTTCTACAATATCCAGCACCGAGATCGATTCTCGAAAAGAATAATTGCCTGGCTTTATTTTTTTATCTTTGCCGGCGAGTTTCAAGTAGAGCAAAAAATCAAAGCGCTGGCGAATTAATCCTTCGCGCAAAAATGCTGTCGCCACTTCGTGGGCACTCTCGCCCTGACGAATAGTTACTACTTTTATTCCTTCAAATGATGGGGGGAACGCGATGCCGAGATCAATGGCATACCATATAACTGAGAACACTATAAGAAAAAAACCAAGCGCGATATGCGAGTTAGTTTTCTTCCACCAAGGGAACAAAGGCAAATCCGGAATATTCTCGTTCATCGAATTGATTATGCGCTTTTTTAGTAAAAAGGAAAATAGAGTGTTCAATGGGCGCAACGATGCTTCCGCCAATTTTTAGTTGGTCCTTCCAAGCCGATGGCAAAACTGCTACTGTCCCGTCATCCGACGGGATCTTCGCGGCTTGCAGAGCCGCTGCGACAATAATTTTATCAAAACCGCCCGCTTCGCCAGAGTGAGGCGAGCCGATACTTCTTGCGATTTCCGGCAAACCTTTTGCGCCATCTTGGCAGAAAAATTGAATAGAACCAAATGATACATCCTTCCTCAATCGCTCAACATTCTCTTTCCCCCACTCGCATAACTTCTTGATTCGTTCAATCGCATAAATATTCGCTCCCGTTGCTGCCAGCAACGCTGTCTGCCACCCGGAGCCATAGCCAATTTCTAAAATGTTTTCCCCGGGTTGGGGATTCAGTAGTTCTAGCATAAATGCAACCGTCCATGGCTGTGAAATCGTCTGCCTTTCCCCAATCGGCAATGGCTCATCGCGATATGCAAATGCTTCCAGCTCGTCGGGCACAAATTCCTTCCGATCTACTGCGCGGAATGCCTCAATCAGCCGCGGATTTTTAAGAACACCTTTTTTAATAAGTTCATCGGCAAGTGACATTGCTCGTTATTATAACATTTTTTTGACAAACTTTGTTAGCGCTGATACTCTGAAGCAAGATGTGGGAAGGTTGCTCGTGGACAAAGGTTGTGCGTTCTGCAATAATGCATCTCAATTCAAAAAGCGCGTGGTCAGTGAAATGGCTGATTTTTGGATTATTACAACTCTCGGGCAAATTACCAACGGCGGATATCTCCTTTTGGTGCCAAAACGCCATGTTTCTTGCATCGGCGCGTTGGATAAAACAGAAGCAACAATAATCGATGCAGCACAAGAACAAATTTCTACTGCTTTGCGGAAAGAATACAAGGCCGAAGCTGTCGCTCTTTTTGAACATGGGATAGTTGGTCAAACGATCAGTCATGCCCATTTACATTTGCTTCCCGCAAAACTTGATATTACTCATAGAATTGTTGATGATTTTCCTAAAACCGCCTTTATGGTCATGAGAACGTTCACGCAACTTCAAAAGCTATTTACAAATCTACCAAAGCCGTACTTACTCTGGAAAGATAGCCACAATTCATTTATAAAAATGTTGCAGGACCCCAAAAACGTTCCGGCACAATATTTCAGAACAGTAGCCGCTGGTATTCTCGGTTATCCCGAGAGAGCAAATTGGCGTACGATGAATCAGGAATTGGACAAGATGCTTTGGCAAGACACCGTCAAACGCATGAAACCGTATTTTGCTTAAGCCCCGATAGGGGCTTTTTTGCAAATT
>DATDWI010000057.1:0-5654 GCA_036517415.1 Minisyncoccota bacterium | reverse complement strand
GGGACAGCCTACCGTATTTCTGTGGGCATTTCGCGAGCGCGAACCATACGTGGAACTTTTTGAAGAACTCTCGGGCGGGCGGCTGCATTATTACTATGGACGCGTGGGCGGCATAAAGCGCGATTTCCTGCCCGATACCGCAGAGAAACTATTGCATCATTTGAAAGGTTTTGAGGGCCGGCTTAAAGAGATTGAGGGGCTTACGACGGACAACATTATTTTTCAACTGCGCACAAAAGAAGTCGGCACGCTTACAAAAGAAGAGGCGGTTGGTTTGGGCGCAACGGGCCCCATGCTGCGCGCAAGCGGTGTTGCTCACGACGTACGAACGGCTCACCCGTATCTTAATTATGGAGACGCCCAATGGAGCGTTATTACGGCAGAGGAGGGAGATTGCTGGGCCAGAACCAACGTGCGCATTGAAGAGATGCGTCAGAGCATAAACATAATACGGCAACTGCTCGCCAAGCTACCCGAGGGTGATATAGTTTCCGGTCCATTTTTGGAAGATCGCACGGGCAACCAGATGCTCAAGGCATATACGCTGCGCATTCCCGCAGGAGAATATTTTGCACGCCAAGAGCTTCCACGCGGAGAAGGCGCTATTTACCTCATCTCCGATGGCGGCATGAAGCCATATCGCTTCCGTATGCGTAGTCCCGCATTTTGCAATTTATCGCTTGTAACGCATCTGGTTCGTAACGTAAAAATTGCCGATATGATAGCAATTCTGGGAAGTCTGGATTTGGTGTATGGGGAGATTGATAGATAGATTTTCTATGAATAAACTTTTTTACTCAATAGCATATATACTACTACTCGGGATACCGGCAGCTGTTATTTGTTTTATCATCCGAGATTCCCTCAATTTTAATGCTATTTTATTGACGACCCTCGCCACGTTAATCGTGGGGGGGGGTGTTTGATATTTGGGCTGTACGACAAAGTTACGGAGATAGATTTTTCATCTGGGAATACAATTCGAGATCCATCATCGGTTACAAAGTTTTCGGGGTTCCAGTAGAAGACTTTATTTTCTTTTTAGTTCTTACTCCAGTTTTTATAATATCTATCTACGAATCCATCAAGTTTTATATTGTAGAAGGCGGAAACCCGAATGCCTTGATTATTCTATCAATCATCGCATTGCCCATATCTTGGGCCCTGGCATATAAATACGCCATTAGATCCAAAATACTATTTTAGTAAGTTGATAATTTAATAGTGTGCAGCAAAGGCACAAACATGCTCCAACAACTTTTCTTTATCTCTATCTCTGCGGTCGGTATATCGCTTTTCATCGGCGCGTTTGCGGCGTTTGGCGGGCTTTTCGAGCGTAAAATAATCGGACGCATACACTCCCGTTATGGGCCAAATACACTTGGGCCATTCGGATTATTGCAGACCAGTGCAGACGCGCTTAAATTCATCGGTAAAAATCCGCTTATTCCGCGGCTGGCCGACACGGCAATATTTATTGCGGTACCCATATTGATGGTAGCGCTGCCGTTCACTATTCTTGCGGTTATTCCTTTTGGCAGCACGCCCGTGTGGTTATTCAGCTACGATTTGCTGTTTATCGTAGCACTCCTTGCTATAAACCCCATTCTTATTTTACTTGGCGCGTGGGCGGGGAACAGCAAATACACCACGCTAGGCGGTTTGCGCGCGGTTTCGCAGATTCTTGCCTACGAGGGCGTGTTTTTTCTGTCGCTGATGCCGCTAGTATATGCTTCCGGTTCATTTTCGATTGCCGACATCGTGGCTTATCAAAAAGAGCATCTGTGGCTTATTGTGCTGCAACCCATTTCTTTTATTTTATTTCTATTTGCGCTGTCTGCAATTTCGGAACGCCAGCCACTCGACCTTATGGAAGCGGAATCCGAACTGGTGCAAGGCTGGATGACCGAATACGGCGGCGTGTTTTTTGCGATGATTATGCTTAGCCAGTATGCTACCCTGTTTATAGGAGCGGTTTCGATGGCAGCATTATTTTTCGGTGGCTGGGCGGATGTGTTCGGTATCCCCGGATTTTTTGTGAAGATTATTTTGAGTGCGCTGGTATTTGTGTACTTCCGCGCTACCTATTTTCGCCCCCGCATAGATCAATTGCTCAACTTTGCCTGGAAGTGGCTTATTCCGCTGGGAATGGCGAACCTACTACTTATGGTCATACTCTTTTAGTCATTGCGAGGAGGCGGAGCTGACGAAGCAATCTTTTCAATGTCAAGAAAGCAATATTATATCTATATCATGACTAATCCGGGAAATACGACATTATACACTGGCGTTACTAATGATCTATTGAGACGAATCCAACAACATAAACGGAAAGTTATAAAAGGCTTTACTGCAAGATATAATCTCATAAAACTCGTCTATTATGAATTATATGAGGATCCGGAATCGGCTATACAGCGGGAAAAACAAATTAAAGCGGGATCGCGTATAAAGAAAGTGCAACTAATCGAGGGTATGAATCCTAAGTGGAAAGACTTGAGTGCAATATTTGAATAAGATCGCCACGGCCTTCGTCCTCGCGATGACAGAAAATTATGTCTTACTATTTCAAAATCCCCATTCTTTTCGCCAAATCTTTTTTTCTTGCGGTACGCAATTCTTTGCGTAGGCCCTGGACTATTCAATACCCAAAAGATCGGCCGAGAATTCCCCATGGATGGCGCGGGAGAGAGGTGGTGAATCACGAAACATGTATTTCATGCGCGCGATGCATGCTGGTATGTCCCGTGGAAGCCATCGACATGTACTATCCGGAAACAAAGACGATCGCCAACACGCCCGATGAAATTTCAAAACTGCCTGCCGGAGCCGTAGGCAAGCGCAGACCCGGAGTGGATCTCTCGCGCTGTATTTTCTGTGGCTACTGCGAAGAGATTTGTCCGACCACGCCAAAGTCCATTTCGCTTAAAGAGATATACGAACTTGCCGAAACCGAGTATACAAAATTAAAACACCCTTCGACCGATTTAGACCCACATTTAGTGGAGAACCAGGAAGTGACTTTTCCTTGAGCAAGGAAAAGTCATCCCCGCGGAAACGGGGACACAGAATGAAAATTTAAATAGATTCCCGTTTTCACGGGAATAAAATAACGCTAACATGGTCACTGTAACATTCTACATCTTCAGCGCGTTTGCTATTGTGTCGCTTTGGATGATGCTTCGCACACGACAGCTTGTGCATGCCATAGCGTGGTTCGCGGTGTTTTTGATTATTATCGCCATATTTTTCGGGCTATTGCGTGCGCCGTTTCTGGCGCTGGGTCAGCTGGTTACTTTCACCGGTGGCATGGTGGCAATATTGCTTATTGGTATATCGTTTTCGGGAATAGACATAAAGGTGGGCAATATGCCCGCAAAACAGGGATGGTATAAAATAGTAAGTTTATTTTTTCTGCTCACGCTTTTTGTTTCCATAAAACTGTTTTTTGCAAAAAATACTATGGAACTGCCAGTGCAGCGGCTTTCCGTGCAGCTTTTTGGCGCGTACTGGCCGATACTCGCGTTCATAATGCTTATGTTTTTGGCGGCACTGCTTTCGGCGGTGTATTTTCTTAAAAAAGAAGAAAAATGAACCTAATGTCTTACGTCATTCTTGCACTCGTCTTATTCACTCTCGGGGTGTATGGAGTTTTGACATCAAGGCACTTGCTTAAAATCTTCCTATTTCTTGAGGTGATGACTGCTGCGGCAAACCTGCTTATTGGCGCATTTGCGGCGTATAACAAAATAAACGCCGTGCTGGGCCAGATATTTATTGTGGTGGTGTGGGCGGTGTCCGTCGCCAATACTGTCGTGTTCGTGACGCTTGCTATTTATCTCTGGAAAAAATTCGGCACCGTGAATATCGATGCTCTTCGAGAGATGAAACAGTAATCTTCAAACCAGTAAACATCCATGCTGAAACGACTTCACTCGAACCTCTACTATGTGAGCGATCTCGACAAAACTCAGCAGTTTTTTGCGCAGCTCGGGTTTGATATGCAAAAAGCAGACGATGCCGTTCGGGTGAAGCTTGGCGATTTTACGCTCGCTTTTGTCGATGAGCAAAAAACGCTTATTCAGAATGAGTCAGGAAAAAAGCTGAAAGGGCTGGGCGTATATACGTATGTGGAGGTAGATGATGTTGACCGCTACTTTGAAATGATAAAAAAGAATGGTGTAGCTCCGCGTACCGAGCCCAAAACCTGGCCATGGGGTAAAAGAGAGTTCGTTGTAAAAGATCCAGATGGCTATACGTTTGTTTTCTATTCTTATATAAAAAAGTAAATTTCGCTTCTGTCTAATTCGCTCGCCTCGCCAAAGCCTACGGCGAAGCGCGGGCGCGAATAGGAGAATAGTGCATACATCTTATGTTATATGCAAACCGAAACTAAAATCTGCCAGAACTGCAAAACCTCGTTCGTTATCGAACCGGAGGATTTTGCATTCTACGAAAAAATGCAGGTGCCGCCACCGACATGGTGCCCGGAGTGCCGAATGGTCCGGAGGATGATATGGAGAAACGAGCGCACACTTTATAAAAGAATCTGTGACTATACATACGAACCAATTTTTTCCGTCTATGGGACAGAGGTGGCATTTCCAGTATATAAAAACGAGATTTGGCGCAGCGATATATGGGATCCGTTAAGCTACGGAACGGATTACGACTTTTCAAGGCCATTTTTTGAACAGTTCAGAGAGCTTTCTAATAAGGTGCCCCGGCAAAGCCTTGACCAAAAGAATGCCATTGATAGTCCATACACAAACTTTGTAGCCAACGTAAAGGGGTCTTATCTCTTATTTGCTGCCCATGATACCGAAAACTGCTATTGTACTTCATCCAATAATGCTTTCGATAAGGACTGCATGGATATCATGCGCACCAGGTATAGCGAATGGTGTTACGAGGCAATCAATTGTATCCATTGCAATCATGTTGTATTCAGCAGTTTTTGTGAAGCATGTATTGACTCAGCTTTTTTATACGACTGTCGCAACTGCACCAACTGCTTCGGCTGCGTGAACTTACGCAATAAATCGTATTGTATTTTTAACAAACAGTACTCACGCGATGCATATCTGGAAAAGATAAAAACATTTGAGATTGAAAAATCTTCTGAGTTGACAAAACTTCATGCCGAGTTTCAAAAAATCATTTTTGTGACTCCCCGGAAATATGCGAGAATAATTCGCTCAATCAATGTTAGCGGCGATGACATTGCGGATTCGAAAAATTGCCATTTTTGTTTTTTCTCTCAGGGGGCTGAGAACTGTAAATACGGGTTAACGCTTATTGATGGAGCGCGGGACATATATGACGTTACCGGATCTGGCGTCAATGCTGAGTTAAATTACGAAAGCGTAAGCGCTCTTGGACAGCGGATTCTATTCTCCAGTAGACCATGGTATGATCATGACCTTTTTTATTGCGATGCCTGTCTTGACTCACAATACCTCTTCGCCTGCATCGGCCTTCGCAACAAACAATACTGCATCCTCAACAAGCAATACACCAAAGAGGAGTATGAAGCTCTTGTCCCAAAGATCATAGACCACATGAACGCAATGCCATACACCGATGCAAAAGGCAGAATCTACAAGTACGGCGAGTTCTTTCCCCCGGAGCTTTCTCCCTTCTGCTATAACGAA
>DATDWI010000056.1:0-12536 GCA_036517415.1 Minisyncoccota bacterium | reverse complement strand
AAATTGCAATCGCAACACGTTTTGTCATGACATCAATCTCCTTTCGTCTCTTCGTCTCTCTGCGATTTGGGTATTTAGGTTGTCAAGTTTCTTCGCTCAACGAACCAATCTAGCCGTAAGTATAATCAATACAAAAAAATTTGTCAAGACACCGCTTTAGCTCATTGAAACTGTTACCAGGATAGGAGCGATTAGCTCATAATTCCTGTTACCGTAGTCATATTATGAATATGGCTACAAAACAGGAGATTTTTAAGGAGAAATTAGAGGAATATTTGGTTGCCTCAAAAGAAGAAAGAGGCGTGATTTTAGACGCGGTCTGCACGGTAACAAAAGCTCACCGGAAAGCAGCCATCAGGAGGTTCCGAACATTGCAGATGAAAGACGCCGGCATTCAAGACAAAAGAGGCCGAACTGCTACCTACACGAAAGCTGTAGACGTTGCTTTGAAAGAGATTTGGGGCATAGCCCATCAAATTTGCGCAGAAAGGATGCATCCTCAAATCGCAGAATACGTTTCGGTCCTCAGACGCGATACGTGGAAGCATAACGCAGATACCACCGCCCTCCTCTTAACCATGAGCTTAGCCACAATGAAAAGAAGGATTGGCCGGTTTGAGAAAATTCATGGACGGAGAAGAGGCAGAGGATCAACCAAGCCATCAAATCTCAAAGAAATCATCCCTATGCGTCGTGGTCCCTGGGAGAATCCCGATCCTGGCTTTGGAGAGGTAGATACGGTCGCTCATTGTGGTTCAACCTTGGTCGGTGACTACGCATATACCGTACAATATACCGATGTTGCAACGACTTGGACATGCTTGGCTGCCCAATGGAACAAAGGAGAGGTTGCCACCGTGAAAAGCATTGAGCGCACTAAACACCATCTGCCCTTTATGCTTTTAGGTATTGACCCGGACTCGGGCAGCGAATTCATCAATTGGAATCTCAAGAGATGGTGTGATGCCAAGATGGTGAAAATGACGAGAGCCAGGCCGTACATGAAAAATGACCATGCCAGGATTGAACAGAAAAACTATACCAACGTGAGAGAGTTTGTGGGATATGTCAGAATCGACAATCCGAAAGCGGTGGACGCGATGAATGAACTCTATGATATTCTTGAGAATTACATCAACTTCTTCTTGCCTTCGATGAAATGTGTCGAGAAAATCAGGATCGGTTCGAGATATGTTCGGAGATATGACAAAGCACAAACCGCGTACCAGAGAGTCTTGGCTCATCCAATGATTTCAGATGAGGTCAAGGAAAAATTAAAAGCTAAATATGCTACACTAAACCCAAGATTATTGAAACAAAAAAGCGACCGGCTTCTCCGCACATTGTATGCGAAAAAGTCAGTCGCGCAGAGTAAAGGCTTCGGTAACACTTAATTATGAGCTAATGCGGACACCGCGCGCTAGTTAACTGTTTAGTTTTTCCCACATAAATTCAAATATTGATTGCTGAATTTTTGCGAGCCGCGCGTTATAACGCACGGCTACTTTCTTTATTCAGCAATCAGCTTCTTAAATTCCTCCACCATGGGGATTGCGTCGGGGTCAACGTGATATAAACGAGCGAGGTGGTATGCGGTCCATTCTGCCGCGCGCACCGACGAAAAAACGCGGAAGGAGCGCGATGCGCCTTCCAACGAAATTTCTTCAACGCGCGATGTACGGTCGCGGAACATTTTTGCTGTCATCTCCATCCGCCGCTTGATACGTGTGTGGTCGTCAGCGTCTTGAAGCATAACGAACGAGAATCGCTCGGTGAGCGCCCGAGTCCCCGCGTGCGTGTCGAATCCTGTCATTTCATTGTGATTAAGTTCCGGCAAAACATTACAAAAAGCAGGAATCTTGCTCGTTTCGTTAAATGTTATTTTCCAAATATAGGCAAGCGCGGAATTGCGCTCGGAAGCGTACACCACGGGAATTTTATGGAGCAACTGCTCCGCAAGACGATTTCCGGCGCTTTCATATTCATCGGCACGCAGTGTTTGTGCCAGTTGTTGCAGTGACTTGAGAATATCCCTGCGTCTCAACAGGGCCGCAAGCGCCATTGTAATAAACCCAATCGCCGCTCTTGGTTGAATGCCGTTATCGGGCAGTTGAATATATGGAATGCCGTGTTGTTGCGCAAGCAAAAGAAGTTTCCCCCCTACAGAAATTACGCATACATCAATACCGCGATCAATCGCTGTTTGAAACGCATCAAGCGCTTCTTCGGTATTGCCCGAATACGAAACAGCGACAACCAGTGTTTTCTTTAACTCTTTATCGGCAATGTACGGCAGACCGTAGTTGCGATGTATGGTGATGGGAATGTCAGGATATTCCTGCGCAAAGAGTACTCCCGGAAGCGCCGACCCGCCCATGCCCGCAACAATAAAGCGCCGGTACCCAGGCACTTTCCGCCGCCGCTCAATCCGCGGCTTGAAAGCAAATTGTTTTGGAAAATCTAAAATCGCTTGTCGCATCATGTTATATAAAATAGTATAGCATATTTTTGACCACAAAAAACAGGGCCGATGCATTTGCATCGGCCCCTCTGCGCTCGCTGGCGCAGTCAGATCAGATCGTTGAGTTGTGTTCGCAACAGGCAATTCGGATGTAGCTTTTCAATTGTGCCACATCCTTGAATGTTGCGGTAACAAAATCATCGGTGCGTATCTCCATTGATCCATCGGCCGTGCACGCTCCATGGAAGCGCACGGTAGATGTAGGCGTGTCGAGCGAGGAATCAAAGTAGAATTTGCTGTTTGCTGGATCGATACGCACATTTTGGTAGCCATCTAAGATAAATATGGCACTATTGCCAGCCAAAACACACATAATAAGATTTGCTTCGGCTATGAAAGTGCGATGCGCCACCATCTCGTCCGGAACAACTTCCCCTCTATCCGTATCGAGATCGACGAGCTCGCTCTTTTCGATCTTTTGCCACCAGAAACCACGATTTTTTTTGGACACATACTGGTAGACCCTTGCCCGAATCTGCTCTCTTTTCATTCTTACTCTCTTTCTGCGGCTTTTTGCCGCGGTTTTATTGTTTTGTTTCTCAACGATCTTACACGCATATTATAGCGCAAAAAATATAAATTGTCAATACTTTCGTCGTTTTTGACTATTAATATCCAATATTGCTAAAAAGATGTTGTTATACAGGGTAAGTTATCCACTTTACTGACGACGAATAATTCGTCATACTTAATATATGAGAGTGGAAATCATACTTGAAAAACTTGGATTTTCCGCAAACGAAGTCAAGGTGTATCTTGCCTCGCTGGAATCAGGCATTGCCTCTGCGCAGGATATCGCCAAAAAGGCGGGGCTTCGGCGGACTACTGCCTACTCGGTTCTTTCGTATTTGGTTGAGCGAGGCGTTGTGGGAAGAACGAAAGTAAAAAATAAAACAAGATTTTTGGCGGAGCCGCCGGATCGGCTATTTAACTTGGTAAGCGAGCTTCAATCGCATATCAAAAAAGCCCTTCCGGAGCTTGAGGCTCTCTATAATAAAAATGAGACAAAGCCGAAAATTATTTTTTTTGAGGGAGAAAACGCAATCCACAATGTCTATGAGGACACACTTAAAGAGCGTCCGAAAGAAATTTTGGAGTGGAACACCGATTTATACTTTGATCGTTTTCCTAAAAATTATAACTATATTGACAAACGAGTATCGCTGGGAATTACGGCGCGCAGAATTGCCGGTTCCGGTTCTTTATGGGAGCGCGAGCATAAACCATTTGACCAATCAGAGCTTGCTGATACGCGCGTTGTGCCGCGCGACAGCTTTTGGCCGGAGATTGAGGTAAACATCTATAACAATAAAACCGCGTTTATGAATTATGCGGAAAACATGTCGGTTATTATTGAATCAAAAGCCATTGCTGACGCCATGCGGCAAGCGTATGAGCTTTCATGGCTTGGCGCGCAAATATTGGCAAACAAATAAATCCCGTTAGAAAACTCACACGGGGTATTAAACTCCGTGTTCGTAAAATTTGGAATAACCCTCTGGCAAGCCAGAGGGTATTTTCTAACGGGATAAAATGTCGGAAGTCCGACTTCCGACATTCTTTCCCGTACTATTATTATTTGCCCTGTGCGGGGATAATGCCTTGCACCATGAGACGCTTGATGTGCCGGAGCGTTGCGTCTGCGCCACAAAGCCGTTTCCAGATGGTAAAATCTTCAGATGACACGGTCTTATATTCTTTAAGCATTGTATTTTTGATACATCGTTCGACTTCACGCCAAAATTGCACCCGACGCCCCGGTATATCAACCAAAAGAAGAGGAACAGGGTCAATTTTACGCGTTTGAATAAGCGTTGCGAGCTCAAAAAACTCATCAAATGTTCCGAGTCCTCCGGGAAAGAAAATATTGACCCGCGATGGATGTTCCATAATCAGTTTCCGTACAAAAAAATGTTTAATGCGGCGTACTCTCGTTGAGTATTGATTCGGCCGTTCAAACTTAAAAAGCCGCGGCAGACGAATAACAATGCCGATTGATTCTCCGCCCGCATTCAGAGCGCCCTTATTGACCGCCTCCATAATGCCACCGCCACCTCCCGTAATCACCGGCAACCCCATTTCAGCAAGACCGCGCCCTATTTTGTATGCCTCGCGATACTCCGGTGATCCCGGTTTACTGCGCGTGGAACCCATCACCGTTGCGGCGTTGGGATATTGTTCAAGAAAATGAAGCCCTTCGGTTGATTCAAGCGCCGCACGAATGACCAATCGCGGAACTTTCCGGGAAAGAACATATTTAATAAATTTCATCTCGAGCGGCGAAAATCGCGGGCGCTCTTTTTCAAGAAGAGCTATAACGGAGGACATGATAAGCTCCTTTCAAGGTTCTCTTGTTTCTCTTTGGTTATAGAGCGCCGCATGTGTTTTGTCCAGAGAGTTTGACAAACACACGCTGTACTGCGTACCATAAGCGACATGCCGCAGAATACCAAAAATAACATCCGACAAATCTCGCTCCAAAGTAAAGAGTACCCGGCGGCGTTGCGAGAAATCCCCCATCCACCCGAAAAGCTATGGGTGTGGGGCAAAGTTCCGAGCGCGCAAAATTGGCTTGCGGTTGTCGGCACCCGGCGGTGCACGGCGTACGGAAAAGAAGTTACCAAAAAACTTATTGCGGAGATCGCCCCGCATAATTTTTGTATTGTCAGCGGGCTTGCGTTTGGCATTGATACCGCCGCGCACCAGGCGGCTCTCGAAGCAAATATTCCCACGGTTGCGGTCTTGGGTTCAGGCATAGATCCTGCGGCACTCCACCCAGTAAAAAATCTTCGCTTAGCCCAAGATATTGTCTTGCGCGGCGGGGCGGTGATTTCAGAGTATGAACCGGATTTTAAGGCGACGCTTTGGAGCTTTCCCCAGCGCAATCGCATCATCTCGGGGCTTTGCAGAGCGGTGTTGGTCATAGAAGCGCCGGAACGAAGTGGGGCGCTGATTACCGCACGATTCGCGCTCGACCAAAACCGTGATGTGTTTGCTGTTCCCGGGTCTGTTTTGTTTTCGCAATCCATTGGCACAAACCAGCTTATCCAGCAAGGAGCAATGCTGGTACAGAACGCGTCGGATATTTTACGCGCCTATGGCATTGAAGAAGCCGCGCCGATACTATCAGAAGACTCGCTCTCCCCAGAAGAGAAAAAAATTCTCTCCTTGTTGGCAGAACCGCTGGATATTAATTCGCTCATTCGCCAAAGCCCCTATTCGCCGGCGCAAACGCAAACCGTTGTCAGCATGCTGGAAATCCGTGGTATCATTAAAAAAGTTGGAACAGAATATATTAAAACATGAAGCTTGTTATCGTTGAGTCGCCGGCGAAGGCAAAAACAATTTCAAAGTATCTGGAGGAGAAATATACCGTCAAGGCGAGCATCGGGCATATTCGCGATCTGCCCAAAAGCAACAAATCCGCCATTGACATCAAAAACGGCTTTACCCCGCACTATGTTGTTGTTCCCGGGAAAGAAAAAATTGTATCGGAATTGCAATCGCTCTACAACAAAGCACATGAAGTGCTTCTGGCAACCGATCCCGACCGCGAGGGCGAAGCTATTGCGTGGCACATCACTCAAGCGCTTGGCTTGGGCACAATCAAAAATCAATTAAAAATCAAAAATGTCGAACGGGTTGCTTTTCATGAAATTACCAAAGAAGCGGTGCAAGAAGCATTGCAACATCCGCGTCCGTTGGACATGAACTTGATAAACGCCCAGCAAGCACGCCGCGTGCTTGACCGTATTGTCGGATACGATCTTTCCGGCCTCATCTGGAAAAAAGTTCGCTACGGTCTTTCAGCGGGACGCGTACAATCCCCGGCGCTCCGCATCATTGTTGAGCGCGAGCGTGAAGTCCGAGCGTTTCGTCCTGAAGCATATTGGGTACTACGCGCGGAAACACAAACGCCCTCCCACGAAACACTGATACTCATTGGCCTAGAAGAGCTAAAAAACAAAGAAACGGTTGACCGCATTGTGGCCGCTGCCAAAAAAAATCCGTGGTATGTCAACAATGTTACCGAAACCCAGACCACGCGCGCACCGCGCGCACCGTTTATCACTTCAACGCTCCAGCAAGCAGCAAGTTCGCGCTTGGGATTTGCGCCGTCGCGCACCATGAGCATCGCGCAACGGCTCTACGAGGCAGGACACATTACCTACATGCGCACAGACAGCACAAATCTCAGCGAAACGGCGCAAAAAGAAATGCACGCGCTTATTGCACAAAAATATGGAAACAATTTTCTTGTTCCGCGCACCTATGTAACAAAAAGTAAAAATGCCCAAGAGGCGCACGAAGCGATCCGTCCAAGCAATATATGTATCAAAAAAGCGGGGACCAATCCGGAACAGCATAAGCTCTACGAACTCATATGGCAAAGGACCGTTGCGTCGCAAATGGCAGATGCAGAGCTTATGCGCACCAAAATTGTCGCAGGATACGGAGAAAAGGAAATGGACTTTGCCGCACATGGATCGCGACTTCTCTTCCCTGGATGGCTTGCGGCAGACCTTCAAGCGCGCGGTGAAGACATAGAGCTCCCCAAAGTAAGCGTGGGGGATGCGCTAACGCTCATTGATAGTACATCGGAAGAAAAAACAACCGAGCCGCCGCCGCGCTACACCGAAGCTGGCCTGGTGAAAGAACTGGAAAAGCGCGGCATCGGACGACCCTCCACATACGCGACCATTGTTAAAACCATTGAAGATCGCGGGTATGTGGAAAAAATCAATAAATCCCTTAAACCAACGGATACCGGCGAAGTTGTAAGCTCTTTTTTGGAAGAACATTTTCCTACGTATATCAGCGATTCCTTTACCGCAGAGATGGAAAACGAGCTTGACGATATCGCGGAAGGAAAACGTAAGTACGAAGCAGTGCTCGGCGCATTTTATAAGCCGTTTGCGCACGAAGTAAAATCAAAAGAAAAAATGGAAAAAATTACCACCCTCGGATCTGCCGATAAGAAATTTCGCTGTCCCGTGTGCAATGGCGCCATGATTATTAAGCTCGGACGCGCAGGTAAATTCTTAAGCTGCGCGCGCTATCCAGAGTGTTTAGGCGCACGCACTATGGAAGGGGTTGCCGTAGAAGGACCCAAAGAAACAGGCGAGAAGTGTCCAGAGTGCACAACGGGGATGCTGGTTGAGCGTGAAGGGAAAAATGGGAAATTTATTGCTTGTAACAACTATCCGAAATGCAAATATGTAAAGCGCGACGAAGCACTTGAAAAACAAAACTCCACCGGGATTTTGTGCCCACGATGCCGTAAAGGATTTATGAGCGAGCGAAGAGGACGGTTCGGCGTATTTTACAGCTGCTCGAACTATCCGGAGTGTAAGTATGCCATCAATGCCCGACCGACCGGAAAAACTTGTACATACAAAAAAGAAGATGGAACCATCTGTGGCGCGTTGATGATGGAAGGGACAAAAACAATCCCCGAGCGCTGTTCGGACAAAGCGTGCCCCAACCACAATCCGCATAAATTATCTGCCACTTTGTAAAAAATTGACAAGCCCGGCTTGTCAATTTTTGGTATAGGCGCGTTGCCTAAAGAAATACCCCGTTTCCAGCGGTGTCAGATCTATTGCGTCATCTTCGCCGCCAGCGTTGCTCATCGCCTGAAGAATTTTCCATGCGCGTCTGCCGTCTTTTTTCAACAACGCCTCGTGCACCGCGTCGTATTGTTCTTTTTCGCGACGATACGACACAATATTCACTTCATTGGTTTTTCGTTGTTGTTTTGCAAACTCCTGAAGACCTTCGGATGGGAGCTTATTAATCTCTTCGTCACTTAAAATCTCATTTTTTGGCGGTTCCACTGGCTTCTCCAACATATAATAACCGCCGTTATCTTTCTCCCCACCAAATCGCCAATCAAGAATTTCTAGCGCGAGTCGATACAGGTCATCCTCGTTTTGCACAAGCAGATATCTCCTGCCGTGGTGCTCATGGAGAATAAGCACGTGCGGCTTATCGATTGTTAACGATCTTCGCCTCAACATTGTCCGCTCCTTTTCTCTGTTCTCTGTTTTGAGCATAGCGCACAACGCCTCAAAAATCAATCTGCACTACGATAAGAAATATGCTACAGTGAAAAAATGGCATGGAATGAATATGAACAAAAAATCCGCTCATGGGGGTATGGAGATGATGCGATCAGCATGATCAAAAAAGCATATGTGTTTGCAGCAGAAGCTCATAAAAACGAAAAAAGAATGTCGGGAGAGTCATATCTTACTCATCCTATTGCGGTGTCACTCAAAGTCGCCGAGCTTCGGCTTGACCCGCAGACAGTAAGCGCGGCGCTTCTCCACGATGTTGTCGAGAGCGGGGTTACAACGAAAAAATTAGAAGAACTCTTCGGCAAAGAAATCTCTTTTTTGGTTGACGGGGTTACGAAAGTAGACCGCATCCGCTATCGCGGCGTGGAGCGCGCGGTAGAATCAATCCGCAAAATGTTTTTGGCGCTCGCCGAAGATATTCGCGTCGTCATCATCAAACTCATGGATCGGCTCCATAATATGCAGACCTTGAAGCACGTCTCGGCGCACAAGCGAAAACGTATCGCGCTGGAGACTCTGGAAATTTTTGCGCCACTCGCCGATCGCCTTGGTATGTGGGAGCTTAAAGCGGAGCTCGAGGATCTTTGTTTCCCATACATTTATCCCGAGGAACATACATGGCTTACTGAACAAATTAAAGGAAAGCGCGAAGCCGGCGAGCAATACCTTGCAACCCTCAAGCCCATGGTGGAAGCGGAGCTGGTCAACGAACACATCAAACCCGTCACTATTGCATATCGCACGAAACATCTTTTTAGCATCTGGAAAAAACTGGTGCGTAATGATATGGATTTCGGCAGAGTTCTTGATCTGGTCGGCATGCGCATCGTTGTCGAGTCAGCAGACGATTGCTACTACGCCATGGGCGTTATTCACAAACTGTGGAAACCGCTGCCGGGGCGAATCAAGGACTACATCGCGCTTCCGAAACCAAATGGTTACCAAAGTTTGCATACCACGGTGATCGGACCACAAAAACATGTAGTGGATTTTCAAATCCGCACCGTTACCATGAATTATGAAGCAGAGTACGGCATCGCCGCGCACTGGGCATACGACGCTTCGGGTAAACCAAAGTCGGCTCCCCGCCTTGATGACAAACGCTACGCTTGGGTGCAGCAATTGCAAGAGTGGCACAAAAGCCACGACGGGTCGTCCGAAGAAACGCTCGCGGCGCTCAAAATTGATTTTTTTAAAGATCGTATTTTTGTGCTTACTCCCAAGGGGGATGTTATTGATCTTCCCGAAGGCGCTACCCCAATTGATTTTGCCTATCACATTCACTCGGAAATCGGTGATCATATGTTTGGCGCAAAAGTAAACGGCAAGATGGTTCCGTTTTCACATCCATTGCAGCTTGGTGACCAGGTGGAAATTATTGTTCAAAAAAACAAACACCCGACTTCCGATTGGCTCGATCATGCCAAAACATCAATCGCACGAAACCGTATTCGGGGTTATTTGCGCAAAGCGGGAGAGCTCGATGCGCCCAAAGAAAAAAAACAAAAAATCCTTGAGGCTGTAGTGCTCGCAAAAGATCGCGTGGGGCTTCTCAAAGATATCGCCTCTGTTTTTTCGAGCCGTAATATCAATATCCTCGGCCACAAATCCGATCACCAAACCAAAAACTTCTCGCGCATCACGTTGAAATTCAAACCCAAAAAAGGCCTGCCGCAATCAGCGCTACTGACCCAAATCAAAAAAATCCCCGATGTCGAGTCGGTGGCCATTCAGGAAGAGAAATAAAATCAATCTACACCAGCTCCGCGGGAGGTAGTTTTTCTTCTGGCGCGGCGACAGGAGATTCCTCGGTTACAACTTCGCCCGCCAGTAAATTGGCGGGCAGGCGTGCCAATTCTTCGTCGGTAGGAGAAATTTTGCCCACAATGCCGTGAAGCTCCTCGTCATCGAAAAATTCAATTGAAATTGTCCCTCGCTTTCCTTTGCGTTCAATGAAAACGCGGGTTCCAAAAATCGTCTCGAGTTGTTCTTGGACTTTGCGCGTTTCCGGATCAAGAAAATTCCGCGCCCGATCGCGTGCAACAAGACGCGACCTTCGCTCCGCTTCGCGCACTGACAGCTGTTGCTCTATGATGTCGCTAAAGAGCTTGCGCTGGGCTTCGGGATTATCAGCAACCATCAAGAGCGGCCGCGTATGCCCTTCGGTAATTGCGCCGGTTGCAACCGCTTGTTGAATATCTTCAGGCAAAGAAAGGAGGCGTATTGTATTTGCCACCGCCTCGCGGCTTTTGCCTATCTTTTCTGCGATGTCGCGCTGCCGCATACCAAACTCCTCCATAAGGCGCCGAAATGCGCGCGCTTTTTCGATGGGATTAAGGTCTTCGCGCTGAAGGTTTTCCACCAATGCCAGCTCTAGCTTCATTTTATCCGAGGTATCTTCGCGAATGATGACAGGAATTTGCGTAAGCCCTGCTATCTTCGAAGCACGCAACCTCCGCTCACCGGCAAGGAGTTCGTAGTCAACCAGCCGTCCGTGCGGCGCTTCGCGCTCTTTGCGGGTTACCACAATGGGCTGCAAAAGGCCGTAGGCACGGATGGACTCGGCGAGCTCCCGCAAAGCCGATTCGTCAAATTCCCTCCGCGGCTGCAGCGGGTTTGGTTTTATTTTTTCTACCTCGATCCAAAAAACGCTTTCTTTTCTTCGTTCTCCCACTACGGGATCCATTATTTTAAGTATATCACATAAGCAAAAAATGTAAAATAAAAAAGGCGCTGGTTAGTCAGCCGAGCGCTTTTCTGGTGAGAAAAATCGCTACAAGCTCTCAAAGTAAGAAAAAAAAGAGTCCTGCGAGCGGTGCATATCAAATTGCCCCACTGGATCGCCCTTGCTAGTGGTAAATAGTGTTTTTGCATCTGGGTCGTCATCAATATTAATTCTCATCGAGACATTGATTATTGATTTTTGTTGCGCCCCAAGGTGATCGGAGTAGCTTTCCCTTTCGCCTCTTGTTCTCCACACTCTATACAATAAGCGTCTCCATCCTGTCGTCTGCACGAAAGGCAGCATGGTGCGCGCTCAAAATCAAACCCAACACAAGAACTCGTTACTATCTCGTTTTTGCAGTATTCTTGAATTAGTCCGAACGCATTTCGCCGAAAAAATCCCCCAAAATTCGGACCGGCTCCGCCACAAGAATTTAACAATTTCCAATTTTTCTTTGGCGGCAATTCAATTATGAAATTTATTTATTTAAAAATCAAGAAAAAAGAGTGGGGTTGCAAGATTTCTCCTGCAACCCCAGTTGGAACGTGTCGCCTACATGCCGTAGGCAGAAAAGTGCGTGAAGCACCGACCGCAGCAGCGACAGAGTGTGAGGTAGTAGTTCTCGATGTGGTCTTCCGTTCTCCCGCACTTCTTGCACCGCTTCGTCTGCACTTTCTTCATCTGCGCCATCGGTTCGCCACAGCACCGAGTAAACCACCAGGTCTTCTTGCCGAAGATTCCTGGATTGGGCTCGCGCCGCTTCTCGCCGACGTTTTCCCACTCCGGCACGTGGTCAAGGCACCTGCCATGAACACACTGACCGTGGGGACACTTATAGCCTGCAAGATTGTTATGGTCCATAACAATCCTCCTTTCTGGCCACCCGTTTTCTTAGGTGCCACTTGCAATCATACACGAAACCAGAAAAAAGTCAAGGGCAACAAAAAATCGGCATCTCTGCCGTTTCTTATCTTGAAAGTTATGGATTCTTGGATTAAAATTTTTTCTTTTCTTCTTTCAAAATCGCCAATTCGTTTTTACCCCCAAAATTGAATACCAATTAGTCGCCGAGTGACCCGGACCCCAAAATTTTGACACAAAGGTCGAAAGCAAAGTAATCTTTGTGTCATATGAACAACAAGAAAAAAGGACATCGTATTGCCGCTGATGTAAAAGCGGATATCATCAAGCGAATTAAGGAAGAAGGAGT
>DATDWI010000055.1:0-3749 GCA_036517415.1 Minisyncoccota bacterium | reverse complement strand
CGGTGATCCCTCCGGATCTGCGCCCCATGGTGCAGTTGGAGGGCGGGCGACACGCGACTTCGGATATTAATGATCTCTATCGTCGGGTGATTAACCGCAACAATCGCCTGAAGAAACTATTGGACCTCAAAGCTCCCGAGGTTATCGTGCGTAATGAGAAACGAATGCTCCAAGAAGCGGTCGATTCGCTGATTGATAATTCTATTAAACGCAACCAAGGACCTGCGGCAACATCGCAGGCCCAAAAGCGACCGCTCCGTTCGCTTGCCGACATGCTCAAGGGTAAACAAGGGCGCTTTCGTCAGAATCTTTTGGGCAAGCGCGTGGATTATTCCGGCCGCTCGGTTATTGTTGTAGGACCGGAGTTGCGCATGCATCAATGCGGTTTGCCGAAGCATATGGCGCTGGAGTTGTTTCGGCCGTTTGTCATCCACGATTTGATGGAGCGTGGACTTGCGCATACCATTCGGGGCGCGGGGCATCTTATTGACGATCTTGCTCCGGAAGTATGGGAGAGTTTAGAGCACGCCATTGAAGGAAAATATGTGTTACTCAATCGCGCGCCAACGCTTCATCGTTTGGGTATTCAGGCATTTCAACCGGTGCTTATTGAAGGGAATGCTATTCAACTTCACCCTTTGGTATGCGCGGCATTTAATGCTGACTTCGATGGGGATCAAATGGCGGTCCATGTCCCATTAACAGAAGAATCCCAACAGGAAGCGCGCGATATTATGGCATCAACAAAAAACCTTCTCAAGCCGGGCAATGGCGAGCCGGTGGTATCTCCCACACAGGACATTGTTTTGGGCGTTAATTACCTTACACGCACCCGAGACGGCGAGCAGGGGGCGGGGAAGTATTTCTCCAGCCCCAATGAAGCAATTTTGGCGTACGACTATGGCGTAGTGCACCTTCAGGCTTTGGTACATGTTCGGCTTACGAAAACACCGAAATATGCCTCATTGGGGAGCGCGATGATAGAAACGTCGGTAGGGCGGCTGATTTTTAACAGCGTTATACCGAGTGACTACCCCTATCTTAATAAAGAAATGAAAAAGAAAGACCTTGAACGGTTGATTTCTGATTTTATTCAGTTATACGGTACTGACAACACGCCCCCCATTTTGGATCGCATCAAAATCTTGGGATATCGATACGCGACGCAATCCGGTATTAGTTGGGGGATGGATGATATTCAAATTCCCGAGCAGAAAACGGCGTTTATTGAATCGGCGAAAAAGGAGACCGCGGAGGTTGAGAATCAATATAATGCCGGACTCTTGACCGAACGCGAGCGTTATATGAAAATTATCGAAATCTGGAGTAATGTAAAGCGCAAGGTGGATGCAGAAGCTCCCCGCACGCTTGATCCATACGGCCCCGTTCATTATATGGTTGGATCTTCCGCTCGAGGAAATTGGAATCAGATTAATCAAATTGCAAGCATGAAAGGACTTGTTGTAAATCCTGCCGGGCGTATTATCGAGCTCCCCATTCTCTCAAGCTATAAAGAAGGGCTCAATGTTTTGGAATATTTTATTTCTACCCACGCTTCCCGGAAGGGTATTGCGGACACCGCGCTCAAGACCGCGGTTGCTGGCTATCTGACGCGACGGCTCGTTGATGTGTCTCAAGATGTTATTGTGGTAGAACCCGATTGTAAGACCGAACGGGGTATCGCGGTGTATCGCAAGGACTCGGATCGCTTAGGAAAGAATTTTGCGTCGCGCGTCTTTGGACGCGTGCTTGCGGAAGATTGCGTTGCGGCCGGCGCATCGAAAGTTTTGTTTAAAAAAGGACATTTGCTGTCGCTGAGCGAAGCAGAGGATATTGCGAAAAATGTAACTATCGAAACAATCGTTCTTCGCTCGCCGATTACGTGCCGTCTCTCGCGCGGGGTATGTCAGATGTGCTATGGATATGATTTAGGATCCAATATGCCGGTAAAACTCGGGGAAGCGGTGGGAATCGTCGCAGCCCAAGCGATCGGAGAGCCGGGTACACAGCTTACGATGCGGACGTTCCATGTTGGTGGGATTGCCGGTGCGGCAGATATTACGATGGGATTGCCGCGGGTTGAAGAAATTTTCGAGATGCGAACGCCCAAAATTTTATCGGTGATCGCGAAGGCTGCGGGGACCGTACTCGATATTACCGAAACGCACACTGACATTGGCCGCGAACGAGTGATAAAAATTTTATCAGACGAATCCGATGGCGCGCCGGGAGATACGGTGGAATACATCGTGCCTGCAGAAAAAACGCTATTGATCAAACAAGGCGAACACGTTGACGCTGGCGCGCGTCTGATTGAAGGATTTATAGACATTCGTGAATTAATGGCCGTAGCTGGCATTGAAGTAACCCAGTGGTACATTATTTCAGAAGTCCAGCAGGTCTATACGTTTCAGGGCGCTGCGATTAACGACAAGCATATCGAGGTAATCGTGCGGCAAATGTTTTCGCGCGTGCGTATCAAAAGCTCCGGATCTTCTTCGTGGACAATCGGCGAAGTAGTCGAGAAAGGAACGTTTTTAGAAGAAAATCTGCGCATCAAACGCGAAAAAGGAACGCCGGCAAAAGCAGTACAGTTAGTGATGGGTATTTCCAATGTCGCGCTGACCACCGACAGCTTCTTGTCCGCCGCATCGTTTATGCAAACGATGCGCGTGCTTACAAACGCGGCCATTAAAGGGGGCGAGGATCCATTGCGCGGACTTAAAGAAAACGTGATTATCGGCCGCCTTGTTCCTGCCGGCACCGGTTTTCGCAAAGAATATCTCAAGCGCTTTAAGGCGTAATCAATAACCGTACTGCAAGCGCGGTGTGTGCATAAGGCCAGTGTGTTGAAGAATAATAGAGTCTGTGGTAAGATGTCCACATGGTTAACGATAAGAAAATTATATTGCCTGCCGAAGAACTCAAAAAACGAAACGTTGGGTTGGTTTATCTTTTCGGATCGCGCGCGGAGGGGACAGCAGGTTTCTCAAGCGATTATGATGTTGGCATCGTATTTACCGATCCTACGATTGTTCGGGGAAATACAACCAAGATATATAACGAGCTTTATGATATTTTCTCAGAGACATTTGATTTAAGAAACTTTAGATCAATCGACATTGTTTTTTTAGAACGCGCATCACTCGAACTGCGTTTTGATGTAATTTCACATGGGATTGTTCTCTTTGAAATTTCACCAGCGTTTCGCGTTGACTTTGAAGAACATGTGGAAATGCTATACCGAGATTTTAAACCTATTTTAAATGAATTTAATCAAGTGATATTAGAACGCGTATGAAAAAATTGCCCTTGAAGCTCCAATCTATTGTTCCACGCATGGATGGCATCATGAAAGACATGGTGAAGTTGCAGCAGCTCGGCAGTGTTCCAAAAGATAAGTTTGTTTCTGAAAAAAACGATTACTTTGATGTAGCAAAATTACGGCTTCGCGAAGCTCTCGAGGGTGTATTTAATATTGGCGCCCATATTTTATCCCGCATTGAAGGTGGTCGTACGACTGAATATAAAGACATAGCAAAAAAGTTAGGAGAGTTTGGTATTGTGGATAAAAATTTTGCTGACGGAGTGCTTTCGCAAATGGCAGGGTATAGAAACCGGCTTACCCATTTTTATGCAGAGATCACGCCAGAAGAAATGTGCGACATAATTCAAAATAATTTAGGCGATTTTGATATTTTCTTGAAAGCGGTAAAAAATCTTTTGGAACATCCGCAAAATTTTCAACT
>DATDWI010000054.1:0-4392 GCA_036517415.1 Minisyncoccota bacterium | reverse complement strand
ATGAAAAACGCGCTTAAAACCGCAAAGAGTGTTTTGGCAAAGCATCGCAAAGCGCTTGACGCGCTTGCGGAAAAACTCATCAAAGACGAAACGGTGGAGCGCGAACAATTTGCGCAATTCATCAAATCATTTGGCATCGCCAAGGCGGCGTAGAGAATGGAAGGTTTTGCGCGCGCCTGGACTCGAACCAGGAACCCCGGAGGTATAAGCTCCGTGCTCTAACCAATTGAGCTACGCGCGCATTTTGTGTTTTTACTATACTCTATTTGACAGCAAAATGCCATTCTGCTATCTCTAAAGGAGGTTGAAAATCTCCAAAGGAAGGAAGTAATCCAATGTCTGAACAAGAGATGTCCTATGTATCTTTTGAGAAAATAATTCAAGACGATCGCGAATCTCGTGAAAAGAATGACTGGAACGGGACATTTTTGCAATATTTGCAAAAAGTTCAAGAAAATCCAACGATAGTAAAACTTGCTCACGCGCGTCTTCACGATCTTATTATGAACTCCGGATCGAGCGACATTCTTGAAAGCGACGATTCGAAAATAAAGCGCTTGTTTAAGGACGAGACCGTCAGGGTCTACAATTTTTTTGCCGACGAGTTTTTTGGAATTGAAAAGGTAATTGCGCAGATCGCGCGTTACTTTCATTCGGCGTCGCTCAGGGGTGAGGAGAGTCGGCAAGTGCTGTATTTGATGGGACCAGTTGGGTCTGGCAAAAGCTCTCTGGTTTTGAAACTTCAAGAGGGCCTCGAACACAGCTCTCCTATATACACTCTCGATGGTTGTCCAATGAACGAAGAACCACTACACTTAGTTCCGCGGCATTTACGCAAAAAATTTAACAGCATGCTTGGCGTGACGGTTGAGGGCGATCTTTGTCCGGTGTGCCGATTTCGTCTCAAAAACGAATTTGACAACAGGTATGAAGAGTTTCCGGTGCGTATCGCTGAATTTTCTCGGCGCAGTCGGCGTGGTATCGGCATTGTTCCGCCGGTTGATCCGAATAATCAAGATACCTCGGTGCTGATCGGCAGCGAGGATATCTCAAAGTTAGATGTGTATGCCGAAGGAGACCCGCGCGCGCTTGATCTCAATGGCGCACTCAATGCGGGGAACCGCGGCATAGTAGAATTCATCGAGGTTTTTAAGAACGAGACCGAATATTTACATGCCATGATCACGGCGACGCAGGAGAAGACAATCCCAGCACCGGGCCGCCACGGTATGATTTATGTTGATACGGTTATCGTCGCGCACTCCAACGAGGCAGAGTGGCAGAAGTTTAGAGCCGACCATACCAATGAAGCGATTCTGGATCGCATTGTGGTGGTGAAAGCGCCATATAACCTCCGGCTTTCGGAGGAAGTGAAGATTTATCAAAAGATTATCCGTAATTCTGATTTCAAAGCGCACGTCGCTCCGCATACGCTTGAAATTGCTTCGATGTTTGCGGTCTTGTCGCGGCTTGAATCGAGTGAGAAATGTGATTTAATGACCAAGTTGAAACTATATAATGGCGAAGAAGTGGTTGAGAAGGGTAAGACCAAGAAGATAGACGTACGTGAACTGCGCGACGACGCGAAACGCGAAGGGATGACTGGCATCTCCACCCGCTTCATCATGAAAGCGCTCGATAACGCGCTCTCCGACAACGTCGCTGGGAACTGTATCAACCCCATCACCATCCGCGAAGCGCTTATCAATATGATCAAGGAAGCCGATTTACCTGATGATATCAAAAAACAATACCTCGATTTTCTCCAGGATATTTTGCACAAAGAATATCTTGAGGTTCTTGAGAAAGAGGTTACCAAGGCATTTGTGTATTCGTATCAGGAACAATCAGAATCGCTGTTTCAAAATTATTTGGATCACGCTGAGGCATATGTGAACAAAACCAAGGTGAAGGATCGCAACACCAAAGAAGAATTGCAGCCGGATGAGGGATTCCTCAAATCCATCGAGGAACAGATTGCTATTATCGGATCGGCGGTGGATGGTTTTCGCCAAGAGGTAATCGCGTATTTGTGGGCGGCAACACGGCGTGGCGAAAAGATCAGCTACCGGAGCTATGAGCCCCTCAAAGAGGCCATTGAGAAGAAATTGATGACGTCCGTACGCGACTTAAGTCGTATTGTGACGAAGGCAAAAACGCGCGATGAGGAGCAGCGCGAAAAATATGATGCTATGGTCAAGAATTTATTAGGGCAAGGATATTGCGACAATTGCGTTGATGTTGTGTTAAAGTATGCAGCCAACAACCTTTGGAAGGACTAAGGAAGGACTAAAACGAACTGGCTCTCCGCGCCGCACGCTGGGAGCTTTTTTATTTTGTCAAGAGCGGCATTTGCGCACATTGCCCTTTTATGATATGACAATATTAAAAGCAACTTGAAAATAAGGAGAGCAATATGGAGCAAAGTATTTTTAGACCATACCGCGCTTCAGGCGCGGAGCGATCAGATCGCGCTGCCGGAGACCGCCTACGCCATCGGAAGAAGGTTCGACAAGCAATACGAGAAAACATTGCCGATATTATTGCGGAAGAAGCAATTATCGGTAAAGATCGTAATCGAATTGTTAAAGTTCCTATTCGCGGGATCAGGGAGTATCGTTTTGTGTATGGCAAAAGCGCCCCCGGCGTTGGGCAAGGGAAGAGCGATGGATCTACGCAGCCCGGCCTGGTGGTCGGAACTCTCAAAAACGATACTAAGGACCAACCTGATAAAGCGGGCGATCAGCCCGGCGAGGATTATTATGAAACCGATGTTACCATTGATGAACTTGTTGAAATTGTGTTTGAGGACTTAGAACTTCCTGATTTGGAACGGAAAAGATTACGAGAAGCACCAGTTGAGACAATACGAAAACCAAAAGGAACGGTTCATAAGGGCATACCCGTTCGATTACGGAAGCAACGCTCCGCGAAAGAGCGGTTGAAACGACTTTTTTCTATCAAACGGTCTACCGATGAACTTGCTTTGCGTATTGGGAACATGCGCCGCCAAGAGAAGGATTTGAGTGACAGCGGCAGTTATGCTGATGCGGATGAGCTTCGCAAAACAGCAGACGAGCTTCTTGCGATATGGCAGCGACAACAAGAGCAGCTCAGTCGCTATCACGATGATTTGAAACATCATCCCGAGCGCCTTTCGGAAGAAGAACGCAATGCGGCGCGTTTCCCGTTCTCCGAAAAAGACCTGCGCTATTCCCGCCGGAAGGTCGATACGCGATACGAGTCCAACGCAGTTGTTGTTTGTATGATGGACACCTCCGGATCCATGGACATACTGAAGAAATATTTAGCGCGTGTTTTTTTCTTTTTACTGTATCAATTTGTGAAAAGCAAATATAAGAATGTTGAGTTGGTGTTTATTGCTCATCACACGGAAGCACGTGAAGTAACGGAAGAAGAATTTTTTCATAAAGGCGAGTCGGGCGGGACATTTATTTCTTCCGCATACACAAAGGCGCTTGAAGTGATTGCCGATCGCTACGCTCCTGCGCTATGGAATATTTACGCATTTCATTGTTCGGATGGAGATAATTTTGCCTCCGATACCCCAACTGCTATAAAACGAGCACAAGGGCTTGCTCGCATTGCCAACCTGTTTGGTTACGCGGAGATTAAGCCCCGCGGAGCATCACAGTACGAAAGTTCTATGTTGAAGGAATTTCGGAAAATTGAGGATAATAATTTTCAAACAGTTCTTATTGAACGGAAAGAAGACGTGTTCCCGATGTTTCGAGCGCTTATCAAAAAAGATAAAACCAAGTATTAAATAAGAATAAGCGCGCACTGTGGCGTCGTGGCATTGCCATGGCGCCCTTTTGTTGCTATAAAAATCATAAATACGATTTTTGACAAAAAAGGAAGATCTATCCTATGGGACAGATATATGATATTGAAGATATTGAGCGATGGGATGAACGTATTCGGGAAAAAGCAGAGATGCTCGGCTTATCGTGGTTCCCGCAGGATTTTGAGATTTGCGATCATCACGGGATGCTTGCGTATATGGCATATTCCGGTATGCCATCGCGTTATCCGCATTGGTCGTATGGCAAGGCGTATGAAAAACTCAAAACGCTATATGATCATGGCGTAAGCGGCATTCCGTACGAAATGGTTATCAATGCCAATCCGTCGCTTGCATATCTGATGCGCGACAACTCGTTGTTTCTGCAAATTCTGACTATCGCGCATGTGTACGCGCATAACGATTTTTTCAAAAACAATTTTGCCTTTCGCGGTACACACCCAGAGCACACTATTTCGATGTTCAGGGCGCATGCCGAGCGCGTTCGTAGGTACATCGAAGACCCGAGCATTGGGTTGGATAAAGTGGAGGCATGGCTTGATGCGGCGCACGCGTTGTCATTACAG
>DATDWI010000053.1:0-2967 GCA_036517415.1 Minisyncoccota bacterium | reverse complement strand
TTGTATTGAGTTCCTCGGAGCTCGCGACGGTCTATCATTTCCCCGGAATTGTTGCCGGCGCTCCCGCTATGGCGCGCATTGAGGCAAAGAAGGGTTCCGCGCCGCCGAATTTACCCCTATAACAGTTTATAGTTGATAGTTTGTAGAATGAACGACGATACTAAAACAACCTACTTCGGGCTTACGAATTTTCGCAATCAGGAGCGGAAGTTTGGCATAAAAAAAGCCGATCGTCGGAAGCACATGTATATTATTGGCAAGACCGGTATGGGCAAAACCACGCTTTTGGAAAATCTCGCGATGCAGGATATCCAAAGCGGCGAGGGCCTTGCGTTTATTGACCCGCATGGAGAGACGGCCTATAAACTTTTGGATTTTGTTCCCCACGAACGCATAAACGACGTGGTCTATGTTGATCCTGCTGATACCGCGTTTCCCGTAGGGCTCAACGTTATGGAGAATGTTGATCCGGAGCGCCGGCATTTCGTCGCATCGGGCTTGATGAGCGTATTTAAGAAAATTTTCGGTCCCGACGTATGGTCTGCGCGGATGGAGTATATTTTGGGAAATACGGTGCTCGCGCTTTTGGAATATCCCCAATCAACGTTGTTGAGTATCAATCCGATGCTGGCAGTCAAGGAATTTCGTAAAAAAGTCGTCGAGAATATTACCGATCCGGTGATTAAAGCATTTTGGACGCAAGAGTTTGCAAAATACACCGAGCGGTTTGCCGCAGAAGCAACACCGGCTATTCAAAATAAAATTGGCCAATTTACGTCAAATCCTTTGATTCGCAATATTATCGGCCAGCGGCACTCGACATTTGACATGCGGCGCCTGATGGATGAACGAAAAATTCTTATTGTCAACCTTGCCAAAGGACGCGTGGGAGAAGATACGGCGCGGCTGCTGGGTACGATGATAGTAACAAAACTGTATCTTGCGGCAATGTCGAGAGTGGACATTCTTGATGAAGCCAAGCGTAGCGACTTTTTTTTGTATGTTGATGAGTTTCAAAATTTTGCAACCGAATCGTTCGCCAATATTTTGTCGGAAGCGCGCAAATATCGGCTCGATTTAATTTTGGCGCATCAGTACATGGCGCAGTTAGCCGAGGAGGTGCGCGACGCGGTCGTGGGCAATGTGGGAACAATGCTGTCGTTTCGTGTGGGCGCCGAAGACGCAGAGTTTTTGGAAAAAGAATTTGGACCAGATTTTATGGCAGCCGATATGGTCAACATTGGTTTTGCGCAGATATATTTGAAACTCATGATTGATGGCGTGGCGTCTCACCCGTTTTCTGCTACAACGCTCCCGCCGATTACTAATCAACAACAATCATACCGGGCGGATATTATGGAAGCGTCGCGCAAGAATTACGGGACGTCGCGAGAAACAGTTGAGAAAGAAATACAGCAGTGGTCACACGAAGTCGAAGGAGAGACAAAACAAAGAGAATTTACAGAACCCGGAAAGCCAAAAGATGCATTACGCAAGCTCGATAATTTACATGATGCGACATGCGCGGTGTGCGGCATGATAACAAAAGTGCCGTTCGTACCCGATCCAAATCGGCCCGTGTTTTGTAAAGAGCACATTGGTCTTGCTTCTCAGTACCCGCCTCGACGAATGCACACACCTATTGTTCAGCGCAATGTTCCGCCCATTACGCCGCGAAGCGGCGAGGCAGTAATAAAAAGCGCGTCCCCGCACGCACTTTCTTTAAAGGACTTGACGCACCGCAAAGAGAAGCAGGACAATCTTTCTGCTCTTCGCGCGGCATTGAAGAAATCACTCGAATCCCAAAAGAAAGCTTCTGGCGATGGGGAACAAGCAGAACAAAAACCAGAAATACCAGAAGAGCAGCCAACCCAAAATCCAATGGATTCTCAGAGTAGTAAACCCTCCGGCACTCTCAAACCCGGCGAGCATGTGGAACTGTAGACAATTTTAAATCTCTATGCTATTTTTGGGTTAGAAAGGAGAAAGATAAATGCTAGTTTATGCGTTTAAGAATTTGGAAACACATGCCGTTTTTTTTGTTTTGCCGGGCTTACCAATAGTGGATCGGCAGGCATTTGTGTATAGTTGGAAAATTCGACTTCCTCACTTTTTCACGATCGTGAAGAAGTGGGGACTGTTGGGGCTCGACTAAGATTTTATTGTTTTGTTATTCTTTCGGTATATGCTCCTGTTTCGGTATTTACCCTGATCACATCGCCTTGATTGATGAACATCGGGACATTTATCGAAAGGTCATTGTCTAAAACGACGGTTTTTGAGCTGCCCGTAGCGGTATCTCCTTTGTATGACGGCGGCGCCTCTTTTACCTCGTAGTCAACTTTGATGGGAATCTCGATATTAACAATTTGGCTATCAAAAACATAAGCAGTAACCTGAATATTGGGCTTAAAATATTTTGTCTGCTCGCCAATTTGTTCTTCGCTGAATTTAATGCGGCGCTTCGCGTCTTTTGGATCTACAAACCAATATTCTCCGCGACGCGCATAGAGAAACGTAAGCGGCTCTTTTGCGATTTCTGCTTCCGCAAACGAATCGCTTTGTTGAAACGTGTACTCGCCGGTTTTTCCGGTGATGAGATTACGCACTTTCACGCGCGAGGTCGGACGGCGTTGCTGCATGCGCAAAAACGCGTATTCCAGTACGACATACGGCTGCCCATCCATAACAAACACAGTTCCTTTCGTGAGATCGGTATATGACAACATTGTGAAATAGTGTATCATATATTTTATGAAATATCAAGCGACTATCGGGCTTGAAGTTCACGCGGAGTTGAAGACCGCGACAAAGATGTTTTGTAGTTCAAAAAACGACCCCAATGAGAAGCGGCCCAATTTTAATATTTGTCCGGTGTGCGTGGGGCATCCGGGGACACTGCCTGTGATCAATAAGGAGGCAGTGCGTTTGGTTCAGCGCGTCGGTTTGGCGCTTGGCGGGGAAATC
>DATDWI010000052.1:0-4406 GCA_036517415.1 Minisyncoccota bacterium | reverse complement strand
CGCGCACAATCGCGTCATATGCTGACGCCCGGCCCGATACGTCGTCCGATTTAATGGTAAGCATCTCTTGTAGTGAATGCGCAACACCATATCCTTCAAGCGCCCAGACCTCCATTTCCCCAAATCGCTGCCCGCCGCCTTGCGCCTTGCCCCCGAGAGGTTGTTGGGTAATGAGCGAATACGAACCGATAGAACGCATATGAATTTTATCCTCCACCATATGATTGAGTTTCAACATATAAATCTGCCCGACGGTTACCCGTTGATCAAATAATGCGCCCGATTTCCCATCATAGAGCGGAACTTTGCCATCTTCGGGTAATCCAGCTTTTCGCAATTCCTCTTTTATTTCCCCTTCCGTAGCGCCCAACAACGCGGGGGTAACCGCGTGGTACCCCAAAATTTTGGCAGCCCAGCCAAGGTGCGTTTCTAAAACCTGTCCAATGTTCATGCGCGAGGCGACACCAAGCGGATTTAAGACGATATCAACAGGTGTTCCGTCTGCAAGATACGGCATATCGGCCTCGGAAAGAATGCGCGATATTACACCCTTATTGCCGTGCCGGCCGGCCAGTTTGTCCCCTACCGAAATCTTGCGCAGTTGAGCAATCTCAACGCGAACTTGCTTAATAACACCGGTTTCGAGTTTATCTCCTTTTTCCCGGGAAAATACAGTAATGCCGACCACTCTCCCCCGTTTGCCATTCGATAGGCGCATTGAAGTGTCTTTGACATCGCGAGCTTTTTCACCAAAAATTGCACGCAATAATCGCTCTTCAGGCGTCAATTCGGATTCCCCTTTGGGAGAAATTTTCCCGACCAAAATATCTCCGGGCCTGACTTCTGCGCCAATGCGAATAATGCCATCTTCGTCGAGATCCTTAAGCCGATCTTCTCCAACATTGGGAATGTCGGGGGTAGTAATTTCAGGCCCTAGTTTGGTATCACGCACATCCACCGCAAAATCCTCAATATGCACTGACGTAAACACATCGTCTTTAACCAATCGCTCAGAGAGAATAATAGCATCTTCAAAATTCGCTCCGCCCAACGAAAGAAATGCGACCAATAAGTTCTGTCCTAACGCCAGGTTACCTCGGTCAGTCAGAGATGTGTCGGCCAGCACATCACCCGCTTTAACTTTATCGCCAAGCCGTACGACCGGACGTTGATGAATTGAGGTTGATTGATTGGAACGAGCAAAATTCATCAGCGGATAGACGCGTTCTTTTCTGCCCGATTTAAGCGTAATGCTTTTTGCATCCACGCCAACAACAGTACCACCTTCATCCGCAGTAACCAGTCGGCCGGAATCACGCGCAGCCCGCTCTTCAATACCTGTGCCTACTAAGGGAGCTTGCGGCATAACACAAGGAACTGCCTGGCGCTGCATATTAGAACCCATCATCGCGCGCGTTGCATCGTCATGTTCCAAAAACGGAATGAGTGACGTTGCAATAGAAAGCGCTTGCTGGGCCGAAACATCAATACAATCAACCTCATCGCGCGCGATAAGCGTTGGCTGTCCCTGGAAACGGCCTTCTACCAAATCATCCGAAATTTTTGCGTCTTTTCCTATTGCAACTCCCGCGTGCGCAATTTTATGCCGCCCTTCTTCAAACGCGGTCATATAGTGAATGTCTTCCGTGAGCTTGCCGTGTTTTACCCTCCGATACGGTGTTTCGATAATGCCAAAATCATTGACCCTAGCGTAACTTGCCAAGTGATTAATAAGACCGATGTTGGGTCCTTCGGGAGTCATAATAGGGCAAAGCCGTCCATAATAGGATGGGTGCACGTCGCGCACCTCAAAACCAGCGCGCTCGCGCGTAAGCCCACCCGGACCCAACGCGGAAACGCGCCTGCGGTGCTCGAGCTCCGCGAGGACATTGACTTGATCCATAAATTGAGACAATTGGTTTGTCATGAAAAATTCATTGAGCACCGCGGCATACGGCCGGGCGTTCACCAACTGTGCGGGGGTAAGTGTTGCCGGATCGAGTGTTGACATGCGATCGCGCACGGTGCGTACCACGCGCGAAAGCCCAATGCGTAAACGCTGTTGCAGCATCTCGCCGACAGCTCGGATTCTTCGGTTGCCTAAATGGTCGATATCATCCGGCTGTGCTACAGGACTGTTGTTGAGCGCAATGATTTCGGATATAATCGCTACTAAATCTTCCTTGCTCAAAATCCTGCTCTGGGTGTTTTTTTTCTTTGCCAGTGCTGGCAAGCGTTGCGTAAGCTTATATCGCCCCACAGGGGAAATATCATAGCGCTCGGGAGTAAATAACGACAAAACAAGTTCCCGCGCATTTTCCGGAGTCGCAAGCTCTCCTTGTCGAATGCGGCGGAAAATTTCAACGCACGCTTCGTCGGCATTGGTCGTTTGATCTTTTTCGAGTGTTTTTTTGATAAACGCGGTGTCGCCGGTATCCGTATCGGCAAACGCGGCTACAATATCCTCGGTTTTTGGCATGCCAAATACCCGCAACAGTGCCGATGCGGCAATTTTACGCTTGCGGTCGATCCGCACAAAAATTGCGCCGTCGGACTCGGTTTCAAATTCAAGCCACGCGCCGCGCGATGGAATAATTTTTGCGCCAAAGAGTTTTTTGCCTCGGATAAGCGTTGCGGTAAAATATGCGCCGAAGGATCGCGCAAGTTGCGAAACCACGACGCGCTCCACGCCATTGATGATAAATGTTCCGCGCGGAGTCATGAGCGGAAAATCCGCCATAAAAATTTCTTGCTCTTTGTGTTCTCCCGTCCGCTTATTAGTCAGCCGAACGCGCACGCGCAATGACGCTTCATATGATAAATTATTTTCCCGGGCATAGATCTCATCGTGCTGCGGCTCGTCAAACGAGTAATCTAAAAAAATCACCGAGAGCTCCTTTTCGGTATAATCGAGAATGGGAGAAAACTCATCAAAAATTTCCCGCAATCCCTTATCGATAAGCCACTGGTATGATGTCGTCTGGACCTCTGCCAAATTAGGCAAAGACGTCGCGGGCTCTCGATATCGAGAGAAGTATTTTTTTTGAATCATCATAAGATGATTACCAATATATTATGTGGTTATACTGGACTAATTTGCGCTTAAAAATAAGGAGCAAAAAAGAAAAGGCCTTTCTCACCATAGGGAGCAAGATATAAAGAAAACCCTACCCGTTAGTGTTTCGGAAAGTATTCAAAACTATTATGATACTATTGTAATGTTCGCAAGCATTTCTTGCAATCCCCAGGGCTGTGGATAACCATTGGAAAACACGAATATCTCCAGTTTCTCTACGCCAGCGGATTCTAGCATACCCCCAACAAAGAGTCAAGCGTGCGGGAGCTGAGGGAATCGGACCCCCGACCGTGGTTTTGGAGACCACTGTTATGCCACTTAACTAAGCTCCCGTATTATTTTCAATACTACGCGTGATGCGTTTGATTAATCCATTATATACCGAGCCGCTATGTTTAAAACTCTTTTCTCTGTCCTTTGCATCTATTTCGTCTCCGTAAGCTTCGTAGTACACAAGCTTAAGCGGCCTTCGATGTTTTGTTGAACCAACATTACCACGATTGTGTTCTTGTAACCTTTTTCTTAAGTCGTTTGAATATCCGATGTAAAGTTTGTCATCTTTTTTGCTCTTTAAAAGATAAACATAATACATGCTCATATCCTTAATTAGTTACTCGGTTTTGGACCCCGTCATTCGCGAATGACGGGGTGGAGACCACTGTTATACCACTTAACTAAGCTCCCCTCTCTATTTCTTCCCTTCTTTGTGCGTGGTCTTTTTGCGGCACCAGTTGCAAAACTTCGCAAGCTCAATTTTGCGCTCTACTTTCTTCTTATTTTTACGGCTCCAATAATTCGTCCGCTTGCACGCCGTGCATTGTAATTTAATAAGATTGGGTTGTCCTTTTGCCATAGAAATAGTGTACGCTACCTAACCATATTTGACAATAGCGTGGTATGGTGAAGCCGTTGGCCGGGGTTGAACCGGCGACCTTCTCCTTACCATGGAGATGCTCTACCAACTGAGCTACAACGGCGTACTTGATCATTACTGTTTGACGACCTGTCCGATGGCCATCGGACTGCTCTACCAACTGAGCTACAACGGCGTTTTATTTTTCTTCTTCATAACGACTGTTGCGATAATTTCATTTCCTCGATTTTTTTAAGAAATTTTTCCTGGTCAAATCCCCCCGTTGAAAAAAGCTCACTGTTAATCAAAATGCCGGGGGAAGCAAAAATCATATGTTTTTGAATCAATACCATCCCCTGCGGAGTTGTTACATCAATGTATTCTACCTCAACATCCGGATGAAGTTCCTTGAATTTTCCTTTTAAAAACTCTCGTACTCGCGCGCAATGTGAGCAGCCAGGAGAAGTAATTTCGGTG
>DATDWI010000051.1:0-4661 GCA_036517415.1 Minisyncoccota bacterium | reverse complement strand
ATGGCGGCATTTATTTCTGGACCTCCTTTGAGCAACAATCCTCGGGTAGTTTGCGCGATCGGATTTATAAAGAAACAATGCGTTCTATTACGTTGGCACAGGAACTCCGCGGTCGGCTTAAAGAAGCGCTGGGCGATGAATTTTTTTGGGATGACCAGGTTCATATTGACGTTGGCGAGCACGGCCCTACCAAAGACCTCATTGACGCGGTGGTCGGCATGGTCAAGGGATATGGCTTTGATGCGGTGATCAAGCCCTACGCCTTCGGCGCCTCGGTGGTAGCCGACCGGCATACGTAAAATTGCTCGATTGCGCTCACAATTTTGAGTATTTAGTATTTAGTAATGAGAGTTGAGAAATACAGGAGATTAAATTGTGCGAGCAATTTTTCCTAACTACTAATTACTCACACTAACTACTTATTTTATGTTTGACTTTGAAAAACTCGAGGTTTATAAAAAAGCAAAGCTACTCAATAGAGAAATTATTTCTTTATTAAGAGAGCTTAAACAAATTGATTCTTATATTCGAGATCAATTAAAGAGAGCATCAATTAGTATCGTGCTTAATATTGCCGAAGGAAGCGGAAAGTTTACCAAAGCCGATAAGAGAAAGTTTTACATTATCGCTCGTGGGTCGACTTACGAATGTGTTTCATTGCTCGAATTGATCTTTGACGATGCTATGATAAACAAGTTTCGATTTGATGATTTGTACAAAAAACACGAAGAATTATCAAAAATGCTTTTAGGATTAATTCATAGCCAAGCATAATGTCCTCGTAGTTCAATGGATAGAATGCCTCCCTCCGAAGGAGGCGATCCCAGTTCGAATCTGGGCGAGGGCAAACTTTTAAAAAATAAAAAAAGCGCCGAGGCATTTGCTCGAGCGCCAGCAGATTCAAAAATTTTGTACAGAGAAGAAAAAGTTGCTTCGGACAAAATTTACCATACATCGCGGAAATATGTGATATGACCTTCTTTGCTCCACCAATCGCCTCCGCGAGCAAGCTCAATATTAGCCACGTTATTGCTGATAACAGCAAGCCGTGAAAAAAATTGGCCAAGACGTTTTGCCACCAAATGCTCCGCATCGGCAAGCTCTCGCGGATTATTATTGAGTGTCGAAACAAGTTCCGCAAGGATTTTTAATTCCTTTACTGCTTCTTCTCTGGAAAGGTTGCGCGGCATCGTATGCCGCGCGATCATATACGCGTTTAGCGCGGCGGGTAGATTGTGTGCGCTCGTATCAATGTGGGATTGTACGAGGGCAAAAAAATTCTTTGCATCAGCAAGCACACCACGGGGAATGGATTGTTCCTCAACTCGTTTTTTCGCCACGATCTTTTTGATTTGCATATACATTACTCGCGCCATCACGAGCCAATAGCTTGGTGAAAATACATCTGCAGGTAGCGTATGCGACATTATGATCTCTCCCACGAAACATCTTGGTTTACTGTAGCAAACCAATATGTTTCGTGCAATCTCGCGTTTTATGCTTTCTCATATAAAAATACCGTGATATGTCCGACGATGCCGGTTTTGAGCAGATGGAATTGCGGGTAGCGGGCGGTGTCGATGGGGCTGCTGCACGATAAAATTTTTGTACCTCCTCGTAGTTCGCGCGCGAGTTTTGGCGCCACGTGTTTATTGAGAAGTTTTCGGTACAGATATACATACACAAAAGAAGCAGGCGAACAATCTGCTTTTAGAAAACTTTTATAGTAAATAATGACTCGTTTCCCCTGTCGTTTGAGCTCAATGCGGAGGCGTGATACGAAATACGGCCATGGCGCTATTTCAAACCCCTCCGCACGCGCTATGCCAAAGTATTCTGCCGCAGCCGCTAAAACTTGCCCATCGCCAGATCCGAGATCGTAAAAGGTATCGCGAGTGTTTAGTTCTCCAAAGGCGAGAATTTCGCGGATAGATTTTTTGGGGATTCCTATGTATGGTGTTCCGCCCAACAAAGAGAAAAACAGCGATAGCAGAAAAAGTCCGTATAACGCCCCTGCCATTGCCAGCGCTGCGATTATTATTGCCAAGAGAATATTTATCATACAACATTACTGTAGCTGATAAAATATATTTTTTGCAAACGGTTTGATACACTGATGATATGAGTGTTTACTATACCGGCAAAGGGGATAACGGCGAAAGCCATGTTGGGAGAAAAAAATATCCGAAAACCGGAATAGAGTTTACGGCGCTCGGGGATTTGGATGAATTAAATAGTTTGTTGGGGATTATAAAAAACTTAACAAGGGGTGAGGCCTCGGTGATCCTCGAACAAATCCAACAAGACCTTTTTATTATTCAGGCGTATGTCGGGACGTTTTGGTTCGAGAAAAAATATAAGCCGCCAAACTTTTCGTGCAAAAAAGTCCATGCGCTTGAGGCGCATATAGCGCGATTTGAGAAAAATCTGCTCGTTGGCGGACCGCTGCTCAAAAAATTTATTATTCCGGGCGCCAATGAACTTTCGGCATGGTTTGATTATGCGCGCGCAGTATCGCGCCGCGCAGAGCGAAGTGTTGTGTCCTATCACGCGCAGCATCCGCTCGACCCCGCGATTCTTTCCTACTGCAACCGCCTCTCAAGTTTGTTGTTTGCCCTCGCGCGCGCCGCTGCTCTGCAAAGCAATATTTCCGAATCACATCCGCACTATGATCGAGATTAATCGAAGTCGGATTTTCATCACCTTCAATCACATGATTGCTTTTTTCAAATAGGCATGCTACTGCTGACAAGAGATATAGTGGAGTTTGTTGATGACGTACGGACGACCACTGTTGCTTATTGTTATGACCGCATTTTTCGCACTTTTACAGCTTCCCCAGGCGCGGGCACAAACGCAGGGCAACAAATGGCACGGACACGTAAGTGCGCTTGCGGGTTATCAGCGCATGCCCGATTTCTTATTGAAGTTCGGGGGTGATGTGCAGGAAAGCCCGCCGTTTCTCCACGGCGATACCGAAGCACTTATTGTCGGGGTTGATATCAGTCCGAAGTATTCGTTGCTTTTGTCGGCAGGACGCACGGGGCTTGTGGGATACGGATCATGGCGGCGCAATCAGGATGCACGCGCCGCGTTTGTCGACGGTCGTGCTACCGGTAAGACCACGATGGATGTTTTATCTATCGCATTGGGCGCGGAACGGAAATTTTTCCTCTCGGAGAACAAAAAAAACTTTCATCTTTTTGTACGGCTTCTTGGGGGCGCCGCGATGCTTGAGGGGAAATTTATTGGTACATTTAGCGGCGTGTTTCGCGATAATGCACCACCGGACGTTGGCATGCCGGGCGACTCTGTTTTTGAACCCGCATCAGACCATTTTCGTCGCATTATTCCTGTTGTTGATCTTTCCATCGGTCTCCGGTTCGGATTGGAAGCCATTGTGCCGGGTGCAAACCATTGGAGCGTTGAGGTTGCTCCTCACATAAACCAACTTGGTTTTGGCGCTCGCGCTGGGGTTGATTATCGCTTTGACTTGCCATTTTAATGTTTTTGTTTAACCCTTTGATACTACAAAACAAGTCCGTTCCGACGGCATCGAGAACGGATTTTCTTTATGCAATTTTTATATTATTGTAGAGGTACGGACCGGGGTGTAGTATAACGGTAGTACACAAGGCTGGGGGTCTTGTAGCCGGAGTTCAACTCTCCGCACCCCGAATTTGCAAGGACTTCCCTAGTTGTATGGATGCGGCAATGATAATAGGAGCCGCAAACTGGAACGTCGCACTCAAAAGCGGTGCGCCGATCATCATTGCGACATGCGATGCAAGACAGCATGTTGCGATACCCGCGCCGCCTCCCACTGCTTTTACTTTAAACCACCGTTCTTTTGCTTTCAGGCCCGCATAAATAACGAAAAATGAAACCACGATGCCATTGACGGCAATCATAAACCACATAATCATTGGCATCATATATTCTTGTCCTGTTTTGGTTGCCATCATGATAACAAAAAACACAATTGCTACAACCATAGAAAGATAGAACAGAAAGGATTGCAACGGTTGCTGTATAAGCGAGAGCGGGAAGCGCAACATGATTACCGAACCAATAAGAATGGCAAGGGTGCCCGCGGCGCCGAGCATTGGTTGCGCGAGATACTCTGCCGACCCCATAAGAAAAAGGGCAAGACCCATACTAAACAGAAAGGCCATAAACGCCCCCATAAGCTCGTTGGGTTCTGATCGATACGATTTCCATGTCGCGATAATTCCAATGAGATAAAAGAACGCGGCACCATACATGAGGGCGATTGCCGTTGGCAGGCCGAAGATTGTTTCTGACATAGGTTAATAAAGTTATATGCTAGTAATGTAGCCGCAACGGGCTTACTTATGAGTATATCACAAAAAGCGCTCGCGCGCTTTCTTAAAAAGGGGAACTGTGCATAACTGTTTTCTCACGCGAGGTGTTTTTTGCTCCTCATACACTTAGTGCAGATTTTGATGCGGTTTTTGCTAAAGCGGGCGCGTAGCGCACCGTCTTTTGGCAAAGATGCCCATTGGAGATTGGGGTATTTTCGAGAACGCTTGGTTGGGTTATACTTACCACGAAGGAGTACGCGAGTTCCCATTATTATTGATGTTTTCCCGCAGAGGGGGCATGAACGAGCCATGGAAATAGTTTGTAGTTTATAGTTT
>DATDWI010000050.1:0-3659 GCA_036517415.1 Minisyncoccota bacterium | reverse complement strand
GGTGTTAAACTTGAATTCTTTTATATCTTCGGTAACTTTTTTAATGGTTTGATGCAATGCGATTTCAAGCGCCTCATTTTTTATCTTTAATGTTTTATCTTTGATTTTGTCTTTTGTTCTCCAGACGCGTTCAAGAAATCTCTTCGCTCCGACGAGATTGTCGGTATTCCACACCACGCTCTGGTCAAATGGCCCCATAAACATTTCATAGACGCGCAATGCATCGGCCCCAAAGCGCTCAATAATATCGTCCGGATTGATGATGTTGCCCCACCGCTTACTCATCTTGCGTCCGTCTTCGGCAAGGATAAGACCGACATGCTGCAATTTTTTAAACGGTTCGGAGTGTGCCACCAACCCTTTATCAAACAAAAACTGATGCCAGAAACGCGCGTAGATTAAATGTCGCGTCGCATGCTCCGCTCCCCCGACATAAAAATCAACCCCACCTGCATTCTGCTCCGCAGAATTTCGGAGGGGCAAGCCGGTTCCCAACCAGTAATCCATCTTCTTACGATCTGCGAATGCCTTTTTATTCTTCGGGTCCGTGTATCGTAAATAATACCAGCACGAGCCGGCCCATTGAGGCATAGTGTTTGTCTCGCGCTTCCCTTCACCGCCACACTTTGGACACTTCACGTTCACCCAGTTTTTAATATTGGCAAGCGGCGATTCCCCCGTCCCCGTCGGCTCATATGATTTCACATTCGGCAACTTAACAGGGAGTTTATCTTCAGGAACAGGCACCCAGCCCGGATTTAACTGCTCACCTCTTGAAATATTTGATTTTTGATTTTTGATTTTTGATTTTTCCGCTTGTGTTTTGCATGTCTCACAAAATACGAGCGGAATGGGCTCACCCCAATAACGCTGACGCGAAAATACCCAATCGCGGAGCTTATACTTTGTTACCGATTTTCCACCGACAAAATTGGCTATTTTATCTTTGGCTTCTTCCGAATTCATTCCGTCAAATTTTCCGGAATTCAATAATACACCATTATTTTTGTAATGCTCTTTCCACAAACTGTTATCAAACTTCTCACCAAACAAAGCACTCTTGCCGTCAAACTCGGATAATTTCCTGCCAGTAACCATCCCGGTCAAGATAACTTGCTTAATTGGCAAATTATATTTCTTGGCAAACTGCCAGTCGCGCTCGTCGTGCGCCGGAACGGCCATAATCGCTCCTGTTCCATAACCAGCCAATACATAATCCGCTACAAAAATAGGAATTTCCTCATTGTTTGCCGGATTTATCGCTTTTACCCCCTTCAGCTCAACCCCTGTTTTCTCCTTTCCCTCCGCCGTTCGCTCAATTTCGGTTTTCGTCCTACTTGTTACGATATATCGTAACACTTCATCATAATTCGTGATTCCCAGTTCCTTATTTTTCAGTAGCTCATGTTCAGGCGCAAGCACTAAATATGTCGCCCCAAAAAGCGTATCCGCCCTCGTCGTAAAAACTTCAATATTTTTGATTTTTGATTTTTGATTTTTGATTTCGAATGAAATGAGCGCGCCCTCTGACTTCCCTATCCAATTTCTCTGCAGTTCCTTTATTGACTCCGGCCAATCAAGCCCACCGAGTCCGTCCAACAATTTCTCGGCATAGTCGGTAATTTTAAGCACCCACTGGCGCATAGGTTTCTTTTCTACCGGCGTACCGCAACGCTCACAACGTCCATCATCAACATCTTCATTTGCCAAACCGGTTTTACATGAGGGGCACCAGTTAATGGGCTCGTTTGACTCATAGGCCAATCCTGCTTTAAACATCTGCAAGAAAATCCACTGCGTCCACCTGTAATATGCGGGGTCGGTCGTATTGATTTCGCGCGACCAATCGTAATCAAGTCCGATTTTTTCAAGCTGCTCCTTAAACCGCTTCACGTTGTGCGCAACCGCAACTGCGGGATTTATTTTGTTCGCAAGCGCGTAGTTTTCCGCGGGCAGACCGAACGCGTCAAAACCCATCGGATGTAACACTGAATATCCGTTACTGCGCATAAAACGCGAATACACATCGGTAGCGATGTAACCTTTCGGGTGCCCTACGTGCAAACCCTCACCCGAAGCATACGGAAACATGTCAAGCACGTAGAACTTCTTCCCGCCGTTTTGTTCTTTAGTCCTATAGACTCCCGATTTCCTCCATCGCGTCTGCCACTTTTTCTCTATCTTCTTGTGGTCGTACGACGTCATTAGTAGATCCTCTTAGGCACCGGCAGTACGTTTTGATTAACGGGATAGAGTTCCGGGTCAATGGTTCGCTCAAAACATTGCCGTCCGGCTTTGTGCTGCCAATTCTCATTTTCGGAAAGCGGCATTGAGTAATACGCGCCGGTGCGTCCGCTCACGCTCGGAAGTGAGAAGGTGGCGCACAACGAAAACGAAGGGTTGCCTTTCTTTACGAGCGCGTACTCATAGGAGGCGTCCGTGTCGGGGTCTTTGGGAAGCGTAAAACCAGAAATGGAATTGGGTAGTTCATCAAGAGTAGCGGGCAGAGTTCTTTTTAGCTGCCAATAACCGACTATTTCCGATTGGATGGTCTGCAAATGCTGCACGCGGGTATCGTCCAGACGTAGCTTGCGCTGTGTCGCTGGCGAACCCATCACCGAAAAACCCCAGACAAGCGAAACAAGCACCACGGCGGCCCCGGCAACCGCGAAGTGTTTGCGATTGCCTCCGGGTTCTTTGCGGCGAAGGTCGTAGAGGTAATACCAAAATATGAGGCCGGCAACTACGAGCACGGAGAGCACTTTGGAGCCGAAGCGCGAGGTTATCTCTCCTCCCAGAAAGTTGTACAGAAGCGTGATGACATCGCCCACAATAACCGCGCCGGCGACAAAAAGCGTCAAAAACGTCAGCCACTTTCGAACCCCGAGCTCCCTCTTCTCGGGGTTTTTGGCGTAATCCTTGTTGAGTACATACGATAAGGTGAGAAAAAGAGGAAATACGATGATTGCCGTTGCGATGGCGAATCGGATTCCCGACGAATAATAGTCATAATTTGCGTAGAGTTGATCCGGAAATGCCGCGTCAATCGCGCGAAACAGCAAGGTGAGCAGGGCGATGGCGCTTGCATACAGCGCGACTATTGATGCGATGTGGAGAAAAAAATCCTTTGCGGTCATTTTTATTTTCTCTTGGATGATATCATTCATGATTTTGTGAAGTTAGTGATAACGGCTCATTATACTACATAAATGTCCTGCAAAAAAAGACGGCTTCGCGCAAACGCGAAGCCGTCTTCAATCTACAGTGGCGTGGTAAATCCCGCCACAAACTCATTGTGCTGACGCAAACCAACGCCGGCAAAAATCAGCCCTTGCCTGCCTACATGCCGCGTAAACCGCAATGTGAAGCCCGACCGCTCATCGCGACCGAAACTGTATGAGGTGCCCACATCAAGCGTGGTGCGCTTCATCGCGCGAAAAGAGGCGGTGACCTCCGCACGGTGGTCATTAAGACCTTCTAGGTAATACCGGGTATTAACGAACGCGAACGGATTGCGCGCGTTGCCGAGCGCGTAACTTGCGTACACATACGGATTTCGCCGTATTGGCCTGATGCCGTACCGTACGCCGTTTTGCTTTAAACGCTTCCACCACCTCTCGCTGCTTTGCTGATACGAGACATCGTTGGCGAGGACTTCC
>DATDWI010000049.1:0-14909 GCA_036517415.1 Minisyncoccota bacterium | reverse complement strand
GATGCACTTGGTGGTATTTAGAAATAGTTTCCACCATGTGCACCGGAATGCGAATGGTGCGCGCCTGATCCGCCAGCGCGCGCGTGACCGCTTGGCGAATCCACCACGTAGCATAGGTAGAAAATTTATACCCCTTTTTCCAATCAAATTTTTCAACTGCCCGAAAAAGGCCTAAGGTTCCCTCTTGGATCAAATCCAGCATGGTAAGATTGTGAGACCGTCCTACATATTTCTTGGCAATCGATACTACCAAGCGCAAATTTGCCTGCGCGAGTTTGTTTTTGGCATCTTCATCTCCCGCTTCAATGCGGCGCGCAAGCTCTTTTTCTTCTTCCGCCTTCAAAAGCGGGATTTTGCCGATTTCACGCAAATACATCTGAACCGCGTCCGTTGCGAAATCCTCCGTATCGTGTCCTCTTTTGCGCGATGGCTTGGGAAGTTTTTCCGTAGGCGCAAGAAGTTCTTGTCCCTCAAGCACATCAATCCCCGCGCCTTCCAACCGGGAATAGAGATCTTCTAAAAAAAGAATGTTGTGCTCGATGTGAGGAAAAACATGCAAAATTTCTGCATAGGTAACAAATCCCCGCTCGCGGCCCTTTTTTAAAATTGAATCGACCTTCTCTTCGGCAAACTCCGCCCTCATGGCTGATGCGGAAAGCCGTACTGCTCGCTTGGTCGCCCGCGAGAGCAGACTCTTTTTCGCTTTTTTGTTTGACTTCGTTTTTTTAAATCTTTTCGCCTTCATAGCTAAACAGAATGAGATTTGGACAACTGTTGTGAGAGTTTTTGAAATTTCAGCATGAGCGCGGGGAGCTCCGCACGAGATTCCTGTTCCGCACGCTGAATTTCGACGCTCAATTTCCCCATTTGTTCTTTGATATATTCTTTTTCAAGCTCTCGATAGCAACGCGCGTATTCCCCATCCCAATCAGCAATACTATCTGCCGTCATTTCGGCCTCCAGCGCAATGCGTCCCAACGCAGCACGGGTAGAATCGGCGAGCGTTGCTCCTCCACGCAAATGGAATAAAATTTCAAGTCGTTCCGGCGCGAACAGCGCGTCGTTAATGCGCGTAAGATGCTGTGCGGCAAGAACCGGAGAACTTGCCAGTATACCAAGAAGGCGTTCTTCTAAAAGACGCTTGCGCGACGGAGTGTGCTGGTTGTTGGCGAGCGATTCATGTTCTGCGTCTATGCGATCTCCGCTCCGAATCCTCGATAGCGCGCGCCACAAAACATCTTCACCAATGCGTAAAAGTTCCCCAAGGATACGCACCCAATGCGCGCGCTCAAGCTCCGAAGAAAGGGCGGAGATAACCGGCAATACCGCTCGTTCACACGCGCGCTTACCTTCCGGAGTATCTGGAGCAAACGTACGCAAAACGCTGTCAAGATAAAATTGGACAATGTGCCGCGCACTCGGTACCGCGTTTTGAAAAAACACTGGGTCATCCCGCACTGCATCTGCCGGATCTTTATAGTTCCCTAAATCCATCACCGTTATGTCAAAACCACTCTGAAGTGCTAATTGAATTCCGCGATCGGCCGCTGCTTGTCCCGCCTGGTCCATATCAAAAGCCATAACAAGTTTATCGCAAAGCCGCCGCAGTATTCGCATCTGATCCACTCCGAGCGCGGTTCCGGAAGAAGCAACTGTGCCGCGAACACCTGCCTGATACGCCATAATCATATCCATATAACCCTCAACCACCACTGCCTGTCCACTCTTGAGAATGTCGTTCTTAGCAACATGCAGCCCGTAGAGCACTTTACTTTTCTGATAGAGAATCGTTTCGGGCGAATTGATATATTTTGCCTCATTTTCGCGCTCCGGAAAAATCCTGCCGCCGAATGCGATAGCACGCCCCTGATAGTCAAAAATCGGAAACATAATGCGGCTGCGAAATCGGTCATAACCGTCCACATTTGTCTGCGTATCAATCCGCGTTTGTCTGCGGCCAACGGCAAGGCCGGCTTTTTCCATTTCTATTGCCGTAAATCCTTTGGCAGCAAGATAAGTAGAAAGCGCGCGCCATTCATTCGACGCGTAGCCCAATCGAAATTCTTTTATTGTTTCGTCCTTCAATCCACGATCGCGAAGATACTGAGCAATCGGATTGCTACTGAGCAATCCGATTGCTAAGTTGGCTTCAAAAAATTTCGCTGTTTCTTCCATAAGCACCAGTAAACGATTGCGCTCGCTGCGAATGGCAGGGTCTTCCCTTTTTAAAACAACTCCGGTGCGCTCGGCAAGAAATTTGAGCGCTTCGGGAAAATCCATTCCTTCAATTTCCATAATAAAACGAAAAGCATCACCCCCTTTCGAACATCCAAAACAATGCCAAATCTGGCGTGCAGGAGACACGTTGAAAGAGGCGGTGCGCTCGGTATGAAAGGGGCAGAGTGCCTTAAAATTAGCCCCGGCTTTTGTAAGCCGTACATAAGAACCGACAAGGTCGACAATATTAATGCGGCTTTTGATTTCTTCAACCGGTGAGTTCATATTCATGTTCGTAAATTGTAACATAGTTTGTAGGGCGGTACAATATAATTGCGGATTTTTTCGGGTTTCCGTCCCCCGAGGCATTTCAATCATATACCGACCGCTATGCGCTCTCCGGCAATTACGAAATCCGCTCTATCAATGATAGATATTTTATATTTGCAAAAAGGGGGCGATAACAATCACGCCTACTTTTTATACACCAAAAACGCGGTGTCGCCTCGCGGGTTTTTGATCATAATAGGGTCAATGCCGTTCACTAAAGCGTTGAATTCCGGCGTAGTAACGGTATTGGTGGAAAGAACAAAATAAAAATACTGAAATCCGGAGCGAGTGTAAAAATCGCTCCCCTGCTCGCGAAGATAGTCGTAATACGTTGCCATACTAATGATAGGCCATGCGTGATAAATGTGGAGCCGATCAAGCGCCCAGAGCTTTCCTCCTTTGTCAAAATTGCCATACACGATAACCAGCGCAGGAAAACGCTGCTTGCCGTCCTCAACGCCGCGCGTTAGCGCTTGGTCGCGCAGTTGTTCAAGAAACTGATACTGTAAATCAAATGTGACTGCGGGAACCTTTCCGCGAAACTCGCCCTCAAAATAACGAGAGAGTTCGCTGTATCCCCAATTATAATTTTCGTATCGCGCCTTTGAAAAAAGCCACGGCTCGGCGGTTATTGGAGATCCAATAGGATAGTAAGCAATTTGATTGTTCCACGAATAGAAGATTTCAAAAAGTATTATGATGACTATCCCACAGAAAACAATGCCTTTGAGAACCCTTGCGCAGCGCGACTGGCGCGAGCAGAGCAATTCGCCAGCAGGCGAATATGCGTGGTGAACAAAGGTATTATTTTCTGTGGGAAGTTTTTGTAACATAGCTTTGGGCCCAAAACTCATTCGAGGACTAATATTGATCACCAAACTGCCTATCGCAAGCGCCAAAAACGGCGTGAGCATGGTAAGAAATCTATATGAGGGGCCGATACCGAAAAGCAATAAAAACATTATGCCGAGCGCGAAGATTAAAAAAGAGTATCGGCGAATAGTCGTGCGCAGATTGCGCAATAATGAAATAAAAAATCCAACAATTACGGATGCCGCAAGCGCCAAAAAGAGCCATGAGTTGGTCGCAACAAGATTGGACGCAAAACGAGAGAAACGATCGGCCACGGAGCCAATTTCTTTCCCCGGCTGAACTTGCCATACCGGATGATCCTGAAAAAAGAGAGCAGAAAATTGAAAATCAAAATGCCCAACCGCGCGATACAGCATGACATTATACACAACAACCGGGGCCGCGAAAAAAAATATAATACCCACGCCCAACCAAAGTTTTTTTTGGAGAAACAATTTTCGAAAAAACACCAAGAGATACAAAAAAAAGAGCGGTGCGGTAAAAAATAATACCGTGTACTTTGCTAAGAAACCAATACCCATCGCGATGCCGGTCCATATAAAATAGCGCGGATTTTCAAGCGCACGGAGAAATAAATAACAAGAAAGAAGAATAAAAAATATAGCATACGGCTCCTGCATGCCGGTGCGGGAAATATAAACCGTGTTGAGGGTGATGGCAAAAAAGAGGGCAGAAATTAAACCAGCCAATTCGCTAAATGCGATAATTACGTTATCTTGCTTTACAAGCAATCGTCCGATGAAATAAATCAAATAGACCGCGGCAACTCCCAACAGCGCGGAAGGAAACCGGAGCGCAAAAAGATTTTCGCCAAAAAGCGCAAATGAAAGGTGCTGTACATAAAACACGAGCGGTGGGTGATCGTGCCACGAAAAACGCGTCCACCACGGAATGCCACCGCCGAAACGGTACGTAGTGGGCACATTCGATCCTACATCCAGCCCTGTTTTTATATCAAACCACTCCCAAGGAGTTGTCTGAAATTCCGCAAGGTCAAAATCAATAAGTCCGATCGATCGGAACCCCATCAACACCTCGTCGTTGACCGGATCGCCACGCGTAAGTCCCCAGAAACGCAAAAGCGCCGCAATGAGCAAAATCGCAATAAGAATTTTTGTCGTAGAGCGCATTATTATCGTTGTAAATAAGCAATATAACTGCACTATTCGTTTTCGGTCCAGGGTTGTTCGCCTCGGATATCGGTTTCAAATGAATGCGCCATTTGCGCAATTTCATCTTCAGTAATATACCTGTGGTATTCGTCTTCGAGTATGCGCGCAACCGCGCGTGCTTTGCGTTCTGCTACACCCCCTCCTTTTTCTCGACGGTAGGTTTTATTCGCGCGCATCAATATTGCATCAATTTCTTCATCAGAAAAACCGCCCTCGCGAAGCGTTTTCGTCCATCCCATCACGTCATCGTCGGGAATTGCTGGATGTTCTCTATTCATGCCTTTGGGAAATAAATTTATCAACGATAACAACAAATTCTCCGCGAGTCTTTGAACGCTCGAAGTATGTTCGTGCTTCGCTTAATGTTCCGCGGAATACTTCTTCATATATTTTCGTTAATTCCCTTCCAATATTACAATAGCGATCGCCCATGAGGCAAACTGCGTCGTTGAGAGTTCGATGGATACGATGCGGCGACTCAAAGAGAATAACCGGAATGGGGCTTTGCGCCGCCTGATGAAAAAATTTCGTCCTTCTTTTTTTGTGTGGCGGAAACCCGAGAAACATAAATTGATCCAAATCAATATCACTGACGGAAATCGTCGCGGAAAGCGCTGACGGTCCAGGAATTGAAACAATGCCAGTGGTAAACCCCGCTGCGGCAACTTCTTTAATGAGTCGCTGACCGGGATCAGAAATCCCCGGCGTTCCCGCATCGGTAACCAATGCGATGTTTTTGCCATCGCGAAGCAATTGCGTAATGCGCAAAGCCGCACGCCGCGGAGAGTGCTGATGAAAAGAAATGATTGGTTTTGAGATATGAAAATGGGACAGCAATTTTTTGGTTACCCGGGTGTCTTCAGCCGCAATAACATCACAAGCGCTCAATACCTCAAGCGCACGCAAGGTAATATCCTGCAGATTGCCGATCGGCGTTGCGACCACATAAAGTTTCGACATACAGTGCCATTGTACTCGCGATGTTGTAATTTTACAACATTTTGTTACAATGCGCTAAGAAAATCAGGGGTTCTGATGTTGCAAAAAACATATTGTGCTTGCTGTACAAAACAGCAACAATATCTTTCACCGTTTTATCTTTATGCGGTATGCGATAACTGCAGAAAGCGTCTATGTGCCATTGCATGCGACGCTACCAGCAAATCGCGCACGTGCATGCTGTTTTATATACGATGCCATGGAACGTTTCTTGCGAAAACAGAGAAAAAAATGCCAGACGAATTTCTCCAAAAACTCTCCACAAAGCATCTTAATAACCTTGCGCGCCTGTGCATAGCGTGGAGCAAAACAGACCTTGCCAAATAGCTGCAGTATGCTATCCTGCTCTAAAGAATGGCATGTGAGGAGGTTGTAGTGAAAAAGAAAAATGTGGTACCAGTACCAAGAAAGCGATGGTGGAAAACGATTTGGAAGAAAATGTGGCAAAACAATCCTCATAAAAGACCGCTTAATAAAAAACAAGTAGAGGATATGTTTTGGCCGGGAAAGGAAAAACAATATTTTTAAGACCGCTGTCCCAAGCGGTTTTTTTACACAACGATACGAGGTAAGAGTGGATTAATGCGGCTGACTACTTCATAATTAATAGTGCTTGCTTTGTTTGCAATTTCATCGGCAGAAATTTCTTCATTACCTTGTCTTCCCAAAAGGACCGCCTCATCTCCACTTTTTACTTTCCCGATCTCTTTAACTTTTGTGATATCCACCATAATCATGTTCATGCATACTCTACCGATGGCAGGTGTCCGCTGCCCGCGAATCAAAACTTCGCCGCATCCCGAAAGCCGACGATCATAGCCATCATAATAACCAACGGGTAATATCGCGATCGTTGACGCGCGACGTGCGCGCCATGCACGATCATAACCGACGGTTTCTCCTTTTTTAATTTTTTTTATCTGGGCAATGCGTGTTTTCCACGTCAAAACCGGACGCAAGGAAACAATGTTGAACACTCGGTGTTCAACATTATCTGACGGCCATAAACCATAAAGTCCGATCCCCAATCGCACCACATTCCCATGCGTCTCGGGATACTGCAAAAGCGCAGCGGTTGAAGCGGAATGCAGAAAACGCGGTATAATATTTTTCTTTGCAAGAATCGTTTGTGCGCGGCGCAAAATAGAAAGTTGTTTTTGATAAAACTGCGAGACGGGGTTTTCAACTTCAGCAAAGTGTGTATAAATTCCCTCGATAGGAAATTTTGGAGAAAGTTTTTGAAGATCATCGATCGATAATCCGAGCCGGTTGGTACCCGTTTCAATTTTAAGATGAAAATGCGGAGTAATATTTCTTGTTCCTTTTTTGCTCGTTAATTTCTTCAATTCGGCACAAATGACATAAAAAGATTCTTTGCTGTAAATAGAAATATGAAAATTTCTTTTCAGTGCCTCTGCAATGCACGGCTTCGGGATGTACCCTAAAATCATAATTGGCTGGCGCGCGCTATCTTTTTGAACTAAGAGCGCCTCATCAATTGAATCCACCCCGTACCAAATCTCGCCGAAGCGGGATTGGTACGGGGCAGGCCCCGAACCACCAAGTATCTTTACAACCTCCTTAAGACCGTGGCCGTATGCATTTGCTTTCACCACCGCCATAAGCGCAACATCGTCCCCGAGAAATCGCTGTGCTGTTGCCGCGTTGTGCAACAGCGCCTTTTGATCAATCTCAAGCCAAGTTTTGTAGCTTCTTGTGTCGGCATTGTGTTTTTGTGCCATATTTTGTATGGTATCGCATTTCGTGCTCACAAAAAAGCGGAGCGCTATGCTCCGCGATCCTTGAAATATTGCTCTCGATACTCAAAATACATTCGCCGAATCTGCTCTGCTATCGTTGATGTTCCGGCCTGAAACAGATAATTCGTACTGCCGTGATTAATACACGATACTGGAATAATCCCGGCAGTCGACGAAGTCAAAAACGCTTCATCAAAACTTGGCAAACGGTTGGAAAAAATCGTTGGCGCTTCTTCAATACATTCAATCCCTGCCCAATCTTTTGTGTGATCAAGCACGATGCTCCGCGTAACCCCATGCAAACAAACCGTTGGCGTTATTAATTTCCTGCGCGCTCTTTGAACAAAAAATATATTTCGATACGGGGACTCGGTAATCCCCTCTCCCGCATTTGCGTAGAGAAACTCGTCAAATCCTCGTGTTTTTGCTTCCGCAATGCGTCGGCGCACAAACGTATACTGTCCAACCACTTTCTCATACGGAAACTTCCTCCCGCCACGCTGTATTTCGAGCCGGAAAGGGCCAGACGCGCGCCGCACAAATGGCCGAATGGTGACAAAAAATTGTGGCGCGCCATCAGAGGTAATACCATCAGAAGAAACTCCTGGGGTAATAAATAATTTAACAACTAATTCTGTATATTCCAGCCGACGCATCTGTATAGCGCCTACAATTTTATCATGCATAGCTTCAAATGAAGGAAGCCGTCCGACATCAATCCATTGCGCCCTGCATCCTTCAATCAGCCTCGGATAGTGATCCTCGTCAAAATGAAACAATACAGTTCCGCGCGCGAGAAATGTGGTAAAGACAGCCTCCGCACGCTCAAAACCCAAATCATACAACAAAGAACTGTCGTCCGCCATGATCGCTCCTTTCAACCGAAAAATTACAATTCCTCCGATATTCTAGCAAGAAAACTATTATCGCGCAAGGCCGCGGACCAGTTTGGTAAACACCATTCCGCGATCTTTTGAATTCTTAAACATATCAAAACTTGCCGATGCTGGAGAAAATATAATGGCATCGCCCGTATGCGCCCTTTTCTGTGCCAAAGCAAGCGCGTGGGACAAATTCTTGGCTATAAAAATAGGGGTTTTTATTCCTTGAATGGACGATTGAATGTTGTTCTTATTTGCTCCAAACAGCACAACCGCACGGACTTGATTACGCGCGATTGGATGCTTGAGTATTGAATAACGAAAGCCCTTATCAACGCCTCCCATGATGAGAATTTTAGGGCCAGAAACTGCTCCAAGAGCGGCTTTCGTTGAAAATGGATTTGTGGAAGCCGAATCATTGTAGTAGCGCACACTGTGAATCTCGCGCACCAGCTCCAAATGATACGGAAGGCCGCGAAAGCGCAAAAGCGCGTTTTTGATTGTCGTAGCGTTGATGCCCAACGTATGCGCAACCGCAGCCGCAACCGACGCATTTCTTTTATTAAATTCGCCAGGCACACGTAGATCCACTTGGCGGCTTAGCCGCCAAGTATCAGTAATAGGAATCTTGTTGCCCTTGCTTTTCTGCGCAATGGCGCGCGAGTGCTCGTTGTCTTTAAAATAAAATATGAGGTCTTTGGTGCTCTGGTAGCGCACAATATTTGATTTGGCACCAACATATTCTTTCATCGAGCAGTGATGGTCCAGGTGGTCTGGCGCAATTTCAAGTACAACCGCGATATGCGGAGAGCGATCTAAATCTTGCAGTTGAAAGCTTGAGAGCTCAAAAATCACAATAGAGTTTTTCTTGAGTTTTTGGAGGATATCAAGTACCGGTTTTCCAATATTGCCAATGAGGTGTGCTTCTTTACCTGCGCGCTTGAGAATCTGATGGAGCATGGTGGCAACAGTCCCCTTGCCTTTCGTCCCGGTAATGCCGACGATAGCCGCAGGAGAATATTGAAAAAATAACTTCGTTGCGCTTGTTACTATAACGCCGGCCTTTTTGGCTTGTTGAATCTCCGGCGTCAAATATGGAATCCCCGGCGAGCGGACAATCATATCGAAATATCCCAGTCCTTCAAGATATTGTTTCCCTTGCCTTGTAATATCGCGAATTTCAATCGTCGCGCGCGGATATTTTTTCTTTAAAAACTTCCGCGCTGATTTTCCCTCTATACCGTATCCCAAAATCGCTATGTTCATATGCTTATTTATTATGCATCCAAGGAACGCGTTCAATCAATATTCTTCCGAATTTTAAATGTATTCCCCCACCGCAACAACCCCAAATATGATGTACAAAAGCCGTAGCCGTCGTACCCGAGCGATCCTCACTCATTACACTAACACAAAAAAGGACCCTCCTACTCCCCAACATCACTTTTTGACTTATCAAAAAGTGATGTTGGTTTTCAAAGGATCCAAGGGTCAAAAGATCAAGAATCGCAAGAGAAAACCTGGCCGCCAGCGTTCCACCTAAGCGGATACTCGACCGAGTAGGCGTTCACGTACCAGCCGTCGTCGTTCCAGGACGCATACACTGCCCAAAGGGTACCTGCAGCACTGCGAATGTAGAAAATATTCGCATAGCCATTGGTCAGAAGAACTCCGCTCTCTCCGTTGGGTTGTTTTGTCAGTAATTCCCACAGGTAAGAAAGGGCGGTTTCTTCGTGAGTGCTTCCGAGTTCCGTGCGAATTTCGCGGTCCAACAGATCCTTCTCAAGGCGATGGGCAGCGAGTATAGCACCATCGATATGTTTCTCAACCTTGTTAAGGAAATGTTTGCGGAAGTTGTCTCCCAACCATGCAATCCGAACATTTGCATTTTCCGTGGCCTTAACCACAACCACAAAATAATCCTTGGCGCAGAAACTCTTGGTGGCGCTGGCGGAAACCGTAGCAACCGTGCGAAGGATGCCAGCCGCAAACCCGAGCAAGGTTGCGAAGTTGGCGTGGTCCTTGATGGTTTGCAAAACCTTCGCCACCTCCTCACCGTTGCGATTGCCGTCTCGCACCAGCTCCATTGTCCCCGCAAAAAGATCGAACAGTCGTGCTTTCATTGCGGTTGTTGCGCTCATTTGGTTCTCCTTTCATCCGGTTGTCGCGGATATGTTTTGGCTTTCCCATTACTCTACCCCATGTAAAATAACAGGATTGCCGTCTCAATTCTTGCCCAATTATAGCAAATCTACAGAGTTTATCAATAGCAACGGGTAATGTGCTCAAAAAATCGTTGAAAAGTAAGAATATTTAACAGATCAATGAGAACTTCTCGTTGAACCGTTTACGATTTAAAACTTCGGGTCATTGCATAAATTGCGGAGTAGGCAGGGTTCGTGTTTGTGTTCTTTGGTGCGGGACCTACGGCCGTGTTCGATGATGCGATATGTGAGTGAAAACCATTCTTTTTTAGGAAATAACTTCATCAAGTCCTGCTCGACTTTAACGGGATTGTCGTAGTCCGAAAGGCCGCATACTTGAGCGAAGCGCAATACATGAGTGTCCACGGCAATCCCCTCAACCACGCCAAACGCATTACCCAAGATGACATTCGCGGATTTGCGCGCAATGCCGGGAAGCGTCGTTATTTCTTTCATCGTACGAGGAATGTTGCCGCCAAATTCATCGCGAATTTTTTTTGCCGCAGCAATAATATTTTTGGCTTTTGCGCGATAAAAACCGGTCGGTTTAATCTCCTGCTCAAATATTTTTTGATCGGCGCGCGCAAAATCACTAACCGTTTTGTATTTTTGAAAAAGTGTCGCAGTCACTTCGTTGACTTTCTTATCGGTACATTGCGCTGAAAGTACTACCGCAACCAAAAGCTGTATGGGATTATGGTACTGTAATGCGATTTTTGCGCTCGGATATTTCTTTTTGAGATATCGCAAAATAATCCGTGCCCGCGCAACGCGTTTTGGCAACTTTTTGTTCATCATAGTATTAGCGTAGCGAATTTTTCGTTGCCCCGCTACTGATCGTTCGCCGTTCCAGGTGTTCCGCCGGGACGCATCGAGGTTGCCCATCCGAGATCGTTTCTACGCTCCATAGTTTGTTTGGTACTGTTATCCCCCGCCGGCCACGATGGAGATGCCAATGCCTCATCAATCAGCCGGCAATTATTGTCAAAAAGCCGCAACCCCTCATTGCTATTGCGGATTGATCCGGTAAATATCGAGCTTGCGCCGAGTTTCAGCGCGTCATTCGCCGCACCGCGAGCAATGGTCAAGAATTGTTCTTTGAAAACCGATTGTTGGGGAAACGTAAAGTGCAGCCTATCGTTTTCATTCACAACCTGCCAGCCCGACATATTCACCGCACCGCCAGAAATATTCCGAAGTTCAATCCACTCGTGTGTAAAACTCTGCGCTGATCCCATCCATGCAATTTCATTGATAATAACGGAGGTTCTCGATAGTTTTTCGCCAGATTGAAACAAGCAGCGTGTGTATGGAATAAGATGCGATTCTTGTGGTTCTTTTTGTTGTATTTCGGAAAGCGACAATGTCGTAATGCCTCGATGGTTGTATCCGCCAGTCATGATTTCAAATAAGGATGCGATATATTCGGTTGCCTTGATAGGTGTACTAAAAATGCTTTGTCCTTTATCTAAAATTATTTTCATAGTACCATCGCGATCCGTACGATACACTTTTGATCCGGCGAGTGCGAGCGTCTCAAGCGCTCGTGGCGCAGGATGACCATAACGATTCTGACCGACCCCAATAACGCTGATTGTTGGCCGAACTTTAGCGATGAAATTCTCCCCCGAAGAATATTGAGACCCGTGATGCCCGACTTTTAAAATATCTGCCCGAAGATCATAGCTTTTTATAAGCAAAGTGTTTTCCGCCAAAAATCCGATATCGCCAGTAAAAAGAGCACGCGATCCTCCTTCTGCTTCGAGCATAGCAACCATGCTTGCCTCGTTGATACTTGCAGCATCTGTGAGCGCGCGGTCCGGAGAAATGATAACAAGATTGTTGTTTTGATATCGTATGCGGTCGCTCTCGCGCAGCACAATCGTTGGGACGCTGCGCGCAGAAATTTCTTCTTGCAGCGCGCGAAACGCCTCGGTTTGCGACTGATATCCCGTTGATACAAAAAGCCCGATGTCATAGCGCTGGGCAATATTAATGATGCCGCCAAAATGATCAAGATCGGGATTGCTCACGATGACAATATCAATATACTTGTTGTTTGCTGTGCCAAGCGCGGCATCCAAGGCATCCAACACTTTTTTATCCCGCCCGCCGTCAATAAGAATGTTTATCGGCGGCGCTCCGTGGCGAGAAACAAGAGTAATGAGCTGGCTGTCTCCCTGCCCAACATCAAGAAAATAAACTGCGTTTTGGATCCCGCGCGTGCCCAATAACGAATACCAAACCCAAACATTAAAACCAATGAGCACCAAAACAGCAATCTGGATTGTTTTTTTGTTGATCATATAAAAAAGTTCTTTGCGGCAGGCGAGTAGCGCGCGCAAATATAAATTAAAAGCGCATAATATGCCATAGCAACCACAATGCCAATATCAGGATTAAAGGGAGCGCGCAGCGCGTAAAACACTTCCACTGCCCCAGCAGTGTAATCGAGCAAAAACGCCGTGGGCTTGCTCAACAATAGAGCAAGCGGAGAGAAAACAAAAGATGCGGCGACCGTTGCAAAACCCAATATCGTAAGAAGCGGTATGATCGTTACAATCGCAATATTTGCGGGAAGCGCTGAAAAAGAAAAGTTTTCAAAGTTGTGTATGGCAACAGGCGCAACACCAAGTTGTGCGGCAATGGTAAGAGCAAACACGTCGCGCCAATGGAAAAATCCTTCTTTTTTAAAAAAGGCGAGTTGACGGAGCGCCGGAGCAAAATAAATAATAGCGATAGTCGCGAGAAATGAAAGCTGAAAACCGAGATCAAAAACAGGGATTTTAGGATTTATCAACGTCAGTACAACCGCCGCACATGCTATGGCGTTGCGCGGGTTATACATTCTCCCCATTTGATCGGCAAGGCCTACAATAAACGCCATCAAAGCTGCGCGAAGTGCGGATATTGTAAAGCCAGTCATTGCGACAAAAAGCGTCACGACAAAAAAAGTTGCCATAAACACCGCGCGCCGATTCCCTAAAAATAACGCAGAGAAAACGGCGATGGCAAAAAACACCATGATGGTAATGTTAAAACCGGAAAGAGCCGTAAGATGCAGCGTGCCGCTGACAGAAAGTTTATTGAGAAACTCTTTTGAAAATTCTTCTCGATCGCCCATTAATATGCCGGAAAGCAAAACGGACTGCTGTTGGGAAAAAAGACGACTGATGGTGTCTTTGGTATAACGGCGAATGTTATAGAGCGCCTCAAAAAATATATTTGCGTTGTTGCCTACAACTTCTATTGCCGGATAAAAAGAGACGGCATGAATGCGCTCTTTGGCAAGGTATTCTCCATAAGAATTTATTGGCGGCGGCGTGATAGTTCCCATAACGCGCACAATATCGCCATACGATAATACGGGGTAGGGATTTGCGTACACCAACACACGAGCACCGCTTGGGGAATCATCCGGAGATGCCAAAATTTCTATTTTTGCTGTTTGGCTTCCGCTTTTCCGTTGCGGTTCATCAAACACCGCGCCCTGGAAATATGTTATTCCATCAAGCGCTTTCTTTGCCGCATAATACCGATAGTCGTCAATATGGTAGTAAACATTCCCCGCCAACAAAAAAACAGCAATCACCGCGACCGCCACGAGATATGGCCTCATCCGCAAAACAACAAAAACAGTAAGCAAAATAATAGAAAAAATCAAGGCGCCGGCGGGCGAAATATCAAGCCCTCCCGACACCGCGCCCAAAACAAAACCGAGAGCAGCAAAGAAAAAAATATCATGCCATTGCATAGCACTGGCATTTTATGGTAGAACTACGGCTATGTCAATCGGTAAGTATGTTGCAGACAAAAAAGAACAATGGAGACGCTTTGTTGATCAGCACAAACAAGAAATTGTCTTTGCGCTTATTATTTTTCTCGTCTCATCCGTAAGCTTCGGCCTCGGCTATTTAATAGCCCAACAAAACAACCGCGCTCCGATTGTTATTGAGAAACATTCGCAGGAGTAGTGCTGCGCGTTTGGGAAAGAATATATATACCCAGTACAAAAAGCGTTGCGGAAGTGCCTGCTGAGATCATGCAATATTGGCATATTGCCTTGATGACAAAAAACTGGAGATAAACAAAGTAGATGGACGCAAGAATACCAACGACCGTGCAATATGAAGCAAATTTTATAATCGAACTTTTTTTGCTGTCCAGATACGCAAAAGACAACATAAGCAGTGTTGCGTAATAGAGCGAACCCACAAGCGCAACGGGAATGCCCGCAATTCTGCTTTGATTGCTGGTCAGCACAATTTCACACCCGCGGATGGTGCACGGCGGTATGCCCCCGATGTAGTGCGTTACCGTAAGATATGTTGCGTCAATAAAACCGATCGCGCTTACGACCAGAAATATAACGGCAAGAGTCTTAAGGTTTAGCATCGTGTCTCTATTTCTATACTGCAAATTACCTTAAAGGTAAGCTACAGTTCATATATTAGCACGGGGTACCAACAAGCA
>DATDWI010000048.1:0-5633 GCA_036517415.1 Minisyncoccota bacterium | reverse complement strand
CTCGCCGCTTTGGATATCCTGCATCGCGAGATTTTCCAAAAGCGTGGTTTTGCCCATACCGGTCTTGCCAATAATATACATGTGCTTCCGGCGATCGGCTTTTTTTATGCCAAACTTCCGCTCCTGATTGCGAAAATTCGTAAGTCCGAAGTAAGTTGTTTTTTGATCGTTATCCATAAATAATACGAATCTACGAATTCTATTCGAATAATACAAATACACTAATAATTAATTCGCCGATTAGCATCATAGGGGTAAATTCGGTGGCGCGGAGCCCTTCTTTGCTTCAATGCGCGCCATGGCGGGAGCGCCAGCAACAATCCCGGGGAAATGATAGACCGTCGCGAGCTCCGAGGAACTCAATACAAAGGGACGCACTTTATTAAATGGGGGAAAGAAAAATCCACGCATTCGATATGCTCGGTAGATTCTTCGTTTCTTGGTATGCTCTTTTATTGCTTTAAATTTGGGAACGTATTGCCAATATCCAATCATGGATGATGTTTTGCGGTATGGCTTAAACCCATTGAGCGACTGCGAAGTAAATTGCTTAAAAATCCCAAAAAGCGCCGAAATACCGACCGGATTAAATTTGTCTCTGCGCGCAATATACATCCAGCGCAATCCCACCTCAAAGCCGATCTTTGTTATGTTTCGCTCAACTGCTTTAATGGTTTCTTGCTGGCCCGGCGAGAGTTTGAATATACTAAAATCGTCTTTCTTGTCCGGCGGGGAAGCAGTAGGAGCTCCGGTTGCCAATAATGCTCCCAACGACCCTACGAAGTCAGAAACCCAACGGAGTACCTGCTGGAAAAAATTTTCTTCTTTTTTAACCTCCCTGCCTATTATCTTTGCCATCAGCGCCTCCCCCTCTTTTTTCCACCCTTCCCCTGCGGGGCGTACTATAAACTGAATCCAACACTGCTCGCCTGCTTCGAGCGAACCGAGAAATTCCACCATCGACGAGAGCGGATCAATCTTGCGTAATTCTTCTTTTTCACTGATGTCTTCGAGCGTAAAATCCTCGTAGGTTCGAATAGGATACGCGTCGGGTTTCGTTAAGACCATCTCGGCGCCCCAGAGTGTCCAATCGTTATTAGGAACATCGGGGGGAAGATCGCGCGCGTAATCAGGAACTTCGGTTATTTCACTTGCGGGATATTGCGCATAAATTTGAGACTCCACTAGTCGGCGCAGTCCCGCTTCGGTCCAGATAAAAAAATGAACCCCCGAGGCATTGCCGATGACTTCCAAGGAAAACCATGGGTTTTCGTAACCCTTCCAATACCGATCAACCAAATCAATACTTTTCCCCGCGCTGTGGAGCCCGGCAAAAATACTCTCCATGGCTTTGGGGCTTTTGGCAACATCGCGCGGGACCCGGATCTCAAGCAAAATCCATTTTTTGTTCGATAAAAAATATCCTCGAAGATATCCCTTCCAGGATTCGCGAAAGAGAAAAAAAAGAGCGATGGGTAACCAGAGGTACCAGAAATTTCCAAAAACTCGCCAAAAGTCAAAAACTTGTTCAACGATTGCTTGCATGGGCAAAGTAACTAAACCCCGGAACGCTTATGCAAGAGTGTAGCGCCCGTCTTGCAATTTCCTAAAATACTTGCGGTTGTCCAAATTAACCATGATGGTATTTGGTTTAACAAATCGACGCGCAAGGACCGATTCGATAATGTTTTCTTTTGGTAATGACCCGCGCTCTTGAAGAATACGATTGATCGTTTCGCATACCGTGCCCTCCTCATATCCCCACTCGCGCAGCGCGTAGAGTCCTCGTCCCACCAACACAAAACGGTTGTCTTTAATCAATTCATTGTGCACGGTCTGAACATGCGCTCTTTTTTTGACGAGATCGCCAATCGCGCGCGCGACTTCCACGAAATGCATTGGCTTGTGCACTTTGCTCATTACTAAATACGAAAGGTCCCGGATACCCCGCGGCTTGATCGTGGGAAACTCAACCAAACCCCACTCGTTGAAGTAATTTTTCGCCAACAGTTTGGAAATGCTCGTCCAGTTAGCAAGCACAGCGTGAGGAGGAGTAATACCCGTTACGGCACGAGCTGAGGATCCTAATATTTCATAGAACTGTGGTTCAGAAACCGGCTGACCTTTGTGGCGAAGCTCCTCAATAGCATGCGCCAGCGTGCGCGTTGCTTTATCCTCCGTGGTTGCCCGATGTATCCAGCGAGAATGAAACACATCATCTTCGTGCGCGTGCGTCAAAGCCCCGTGGTGTACGTGAAGCAAAAAATGAACGCAGTTTTGGTATTTCGATTGAGGCGCAAGCGCTTCCAACGCCAACGTTTCTTTTACTACACCGCCGGAAACATCGAAATAGCGCTCTATCTCTTGAAATAATCCCTCAAGTGCTTGCGCTGCCGGGGACTTGCGGATGCGCGCAAGGGCATCTGCCTCGATCTGCCGCACGCGCTCGCGGGTAATACCGTATTTGTTTCCGATGGCTTCCAGCGTCGTATATTTCTCTTTTTTGCCCAAACCAAAACGCAGGTCTACAATGTCTCTGGTGCGCTTATTGGGTAGTGCTGCATATAATTGTCGAACAGCTTCTTCGGGGTGTATGGATAATTGCATATGAAAATATAGTAGCAGAGGGTTAAAAGAGTGTCAACCCCGTTAGAAGTCCGACTGACTCTGAAAAAAAATACTATATCATTGCGGAGATTCGCCCTACAGCTTTCGTGCTTGATACACAACCGTTTTAGCAAAAGACTTCTAACGGGGTCAAGCTCCGACAATCCCTTCCTGATAGCGCTCTTCAGGACCCAAAAAGACCCCTCGACGGTGGCGATGAATAGAAAAACTCTCCACCATACCGAGCGCAATAAACGTCGTTGCTAGGCTTGAACCGCCATAACTTACCAATGGCAACCCAAGACCGGTAATAGGAAACATCCCGATATTCATACCGATATGAATGGTTGATTGAAAAAATAATATCAATGCAATGCCCGCCGTAGAAAGTTTCTCAAAGTTGCTCTCGGCGTATATTCCCGCGCGCACAATGCGCCACAACACCACCCCATAAAAAAATATCAGAAGCGCTACTCCCGCAAATCCCCATTCTTCGGCAAACGCAGCAAAAATAAAATCGGTCTCATGCTCCGGCAAAAACGCAAGGCGCGATTGCGTCCCGAGCCCAATGCCGCGCCCCCATATTTCGCCCGAGCCAACGGCAATCATTGATTGCAACGCGTGGTACCCCGCCCCGCGCGCGTCTTGATATGGATCAATAAACGAAATAATGCGCGCCTTTTGATAGGGCAACAACAGTATGGACCATGCGAGCAGCGCACTGATAGCGCCAAGCAATAATAGCGCAAGCAAATGACGGATACGAATACCGCCAACGAGCGCCATGCCTATCCATAACAACCCCAATACCGCCGCAGTCCCAAAATCCGGCTGCAGAAAGATAAGCGCGGCGGGAAGCGCAACGTAAAAACCAGAAACCATAAGTACGCCAATGCGCGCAATAGCCACATACCGCCGCGAGAAATATTTCGCAAGCAGGACAACTAAAAGCAACTTCATGGGCTCTGCCGGGTCAACGCTGAAAAATCCGAATTGAATCCATCGGGTAGACCCGCGCACGGCGGCATTGGAAAACAGCAAAAACAACAACAGGCCTAATCCTATAACATAACCGATAAGCAAAAAAACGCTATTGGTCTTAAAAAATCTCCAATCAATCTGCGCCGTAATAAAAAACGCAATGACCCCGACTGCAAGCCAAATCAGTTGCCGCAAGAAAAAATAATCGCTCCCGATCTCTCCCGGTATTCCAAACGTTTTCATCGTCACCAAACCAAAAAATACTAAAACACCGGCACTCGCAAGTAAAATCCAATCAAGGGAGAAAAAAAAACGACGCAATGTGATCATAATATCGCTTAATGTTGAGTGCGAAATAAAAGTTCTGCGCGGGTCACTCCATCGATTACGTGCGGCCAGGTAAAAATAAGATTTTTTTCTTCGTTGAGATCAAGGTTATCAAGAATCGTGCGCGAAACCCCAACCGCTTCATCCCCGCGGTACAAAATGGCGCTTACCTCGATCTTCTCGTACGGATGGGGCGCTTCGTTGCGTACTCGGGCCTCAAGGCGCGGAAATGCATCGGTCAGTAGTAATTGCAAACGCACAATGTTTACGTTAACTACCTCTGCCTCCGCTTGCTCCCATGAGGTACTGCGCGGTTCAATAATGATGCGCGCGGGTGTCCGTTCTATAATAGGAATTTGCGGTTCAAAAATCAGCATCGTCTCGCCGGGCTGGACAGCAACCGTATTTTCGCGCACTGCGATGAGCACGTTCACGCTATCAAAAATGCGCACCGCGTAGCGAAATTCTTTGGCGCGCAGCAGTTGATTGGGATTTTGCACTAATGCCGCCGCATCAACAAATCCTTCTTTGAGCACGAAAAATCGCCTCCATAGTACCGCGATGTCGCGTATTTGCGAAGCGCAGGGAATACACGCTCCTCCGCAATCAACCCCCTCCTCGCCTTGGTTCTGTTTTTTATCAAAACACGACTGCGGTTCCTTGGTTGTATACCAATAGAATCCGCCGAGTACGATAAATATAAAAATAAAAAACACAATAACCATCGCTCGCCGTCGAAACGCCCATTGTGTTGCCATGTTTTATAGTATAAACCAATTTTTGAACAAAAAAAATCCCCTCCCGAGCGCGTTGTCTCGAAAGGGGTCGTCAGCCAGGTGAATTTCCACCTAGCTGACCACGAACGGGGTTGCGCGCACTATCGGCAGTAGCGCGCAACCCCTCTTCCGCGATCGCGCCTCACACTGTTCCACAACAGCAACCGGCGCGACGCCACCCTTATCAGCCGACCTTCTCGGGTGGTGGAATTTGGGGCGGGTGGTGAGCGGCAAGGGCACTGGCGGCTCTTGCGGTGGGCGTTGGGTGTGGGGAGGAGGTTAACCCACACTGCCAGTTCCGCCCCCACAGAGGGCACTCAACCACCCCAGTTCGGAGGCAGTGTTCTCGGACTTCCCAAGACAATAGGGACGTTTCTTCTATTGTGGTCCTCACATTGCTCCATTTCGGGAGATACTGCCATAATTTTCGCAGAGCAAGAAAACAAGAACAGGAGCTCAAAGCACGATGTGCCATACCGCACCAAGCAACATCTGTTCTGTCATGCTCTGCTAATTTTCAAAGAAAATTCGTCGAGAGGGAGAGACCGAAGACGTCCAAGTTGGTCTCTTCCTCTCCCTGGCGCCACGGGCGCCAAGATATAAGCGGTGAATGGTGGCAACCCAAGGCCATCGAGGTAGCGGACGTATCCAGACCTACCCTACAACCACTCTCCCGCGAAATTAATTGAGAAATGTTGAATATTGCTTTGTCGCCTCTTTCAAAAAAAATAACTGAATGCGAAGAAAATAAACAAGAGATGCTTCTCAACTAATTTCGCGGCCCCAGAGATTTCTCTGAGGTGTTCCACGGCGGTACTAATGTTTCAAAAGAACAGACGCGGAGAGCTAGGCAAATGGGAACGGACCCGTTGGCACGCACAGTGCCACTTCTCGAAGCATCTACTCAATTTTTATTGAGGAGTGCGACGCGCTTCTTTTTTG
>DATDWI010000047.1:0-4048 GCA_036517415.1 Minisyncoccota bacterium | reverse complement strand
TTTTGCCATTGAGCTCTTCAGAAACGCCTTCCATTCTTGCATATTCATTAATTACTTTTTTTACCGGTAATCCATGCCGCTCGGCGATTTCCCAATCAACCATTGAATGAGCCGGCGTAATACCAACTGCCCCGGTACCATAGGCGGGGTCAATCACAGAATCTGCAACAACTTTGATTTCCAGCGGTACGCCGACAAAGTCAATGGAGTATGTTTTGCCAACATATTGTTTGTACCGCGCGTCATCGGGGTGTACCGCTACGGCGACGTCGCCTACTTTTGTTTCAGGGCGGGTGGTAGCGATAGAAATAGGAAAATCTTTGCTGTAGCGAAACGTATAGAACACTCCTTCTGTTTCTTCGTAGACCACCTCATCGTCAGAAATAGTTGTTTGTCCTTTGGGATCCCAATTAACAATACGGTTGCCGCGGTAAATCAGGCCATCGTCATACATTTTTTTAAACGCAGTGCGTACGGCGCGCTCGCGGTCTTTGTCGAGGGTAAAGGCAAGCCGCGACCAGTCCAATGAGTCGCCGAGTTGTTTGAGTTGCGCAAGAATTTGCGATTGGTTTTTAAGAGCAAAGTCATGCACGCGCTCAACAAATTCTTCGCGGCCAAAATCATGACGGCTCTTTCCCTCCTTTTTATAGAGCTCTTTTTCGTATTTTGCCTGTGTTGCGATGGCCGCGTGGTCTGTCCCGGGCACCCAGAGTGTTCGGTCGCCGCGCATTCGGTGGTACCTTACCATACTATCTTGGAGCGTATGCTCAAATGCGTGGCCCAAATGAAGCGTCCCGGTAACATTCGGTGGAGGAAGCGCGATCGAAAAATACGGCGCGTCGTTTTTTGTAACCCTTTTTTCTATACAAACATCCGGATTAAAAAAACCCGACTCTTCCCAGAGTTTGTAAATTTTTTCTTCATGCTCTTTTGGATTGTATGGTTTGTCGAATATATTTGCCACAAAGAAATTATGCCAGTTTTTTGGTAATTTTTCAACAAAAAAGAACCCGTTATGGGTTCTATTCTTACTTTTGGTGCTTTTTGCGAAGGCCTTTTATGTGCTCGTGCTTATCGTTGTGCCACTTTTTGATTGTTTCAACGATTTTTTTAGCATCATCGCTTGTTATTGATTTGCCATGCAAAAAGAACATTCCGGCCTCACGCGCTGCAGGATGCGTGAATGTTTCGATTTGTTTCGTCCATCGTTGTCTGTGATCGGCGTCAATTGTTGCTTTGTCCAAAACCCACGACCCAATCATGGTGACCATAATCAGTTCGTTTTCAGGAATATGATCAAGCCCCTTTTTATACATGAGCGGCTCCTTTAGTATCTTGGTCAAAGATAGCACGTTGTATTTAATCATGCAACCGCAAATTACCGTTCGCGCGGAGGTTTGCAATATCAAATTTCTTTTTTTGAAACGATCGAAAATACGCCGCAACGGCAATCATTGCGGCGTTGTCTCCGCAAAGCCACAGGGGAGATAGACATAACGTGACTAGTGGATAGTGATTAGTGATGAGTGTTTCTAATGAAGAGCGGAGTTTTGTGTTTGCCGCTACCCCGCCGCCGACAACGAGCGTTCTCATGTTGTAGTGTTCTAGCGCTTTAGCTGTTTTAGCGATAAGGGCGTCAATAACCGCCTGCTCGAATGAGGCCGCAATGTCAGAACGCTCGGCTGACTTGGCAATCCGATTGCCAAGTGGCAATCGGATTGCCTCCTTGTTTTTAAGATAATAAAGAACCGCTGTTTTTAGCCCAGAAAAACTAAAATCGTAATTGTTTGAGTTGATCATGGGACGTGGGAACTTAATGGAAGTCGGATTTCCATCACCGGCTAGCCTTGAAATTTTCGGTCCGCCCGGGTACCCAAGGCCAAGCATTTTTGCAACTTTATCAAATGCTTCGCCTGCCGCGTCGTCGCGCGTTTCGCCAAGAATTTTATAATGAAGATGTTTTTTAATGAGCACCAATTCGGTATGCCCGCCGGAAACGATGAGGGCAAGCAAGGGAAATTTTGGATAGTGATGAGTGATTAGTGATAAGTGATGAGTTTTTTTCTTTTCGCTTTTAATCTGCAATTTTGATTTTTGATTTTTTATTTTTGATTTCGCGAGTGGCACAAGCCACGACGCGTAGATATGGCCTTCCAAATGATTGACGGGAATTAACGGTTTTTCCCAAAGCACCGCGAGCGCTTTTGCAAAATTAATACCTACCCACAGCGCGGACTCAAGCCCCGGCCCGTGGGTTACCGCAACCGCATCAATCGGCGGGGATTTAAGCGGGAGAATATGTTTTTGGAAAAGCCTCCATAACTCCGGTTCGCGATTCAAGATAGTGACGAGTGACGAGTGGTTAGTGATTAGTTGTAATTTATCTTTTTTTGTTTTTTTTCTCGTCACTGGCCGCTGACCGCTATTCACTAATAGTTTTGCTTCTTGCAGTGCTGTTTTTAAAATAAATGGCAGGTTTTTTTGGTGTTCTCTCTGCGCTAAATTCGGCACTACGCCACCGAATGGTTTATGAATTTTTATTTGCGACAAAACAACATTCGATAACAATCTAAAAACCGGTTTTTGTTTCGATCCGGTTATGTTCAAAATTGCAATCGCGGTTTCATCGCACGATGTTTCAATAGCGAGAATGTTCATAGAGTTTTTAAAAATGTGCGCCTTAAAATTTTGATTTGGGCGGTAGTGGACTCGAACCACTGACCTTTCGCGTGTCGAGCGAACGCTCTAACCAACTGAGCTAACCGCCCAAAATTTTGTTCTGGCCGTGTCATGCAAACGCTCCCAGCCCGTACCGAGCGTGCTCGGCACGTTCGGGCGGGTACCACTGAGCTAAGGGTGCCTGTTTTCACTGTATATGATTTGTCCCACGCTTGCAAAAATTACATAATGTGTTAACCTACAGCAAGATTGTTGTTTGGAGGATATCACAATGAAGAAACGATTGTACACGTGGTTTATTGAGCCGCTTGACTCGCATACAAATAGTATCGTGTCTGGAGAAGCAAAATCCCTAGAATCTTATAAATATTTTAATGATGAAATGGGCATAGAGCGCAAGGTTTGGGAGTGCGCATATAATGCCATAGCGCTGCTGCGTGCAAGCCGCAAAGATCTCAATTTGCATTTCGATGTATGGGTGCGCGAAGGACACGGCAAAATACGGAGAGCATATATACAACGCCCATAGGTCTGGGCGGTTTTTTCTTCCCGAACATGCAATACTATTGTATATTAAATTATCTGATGGCCTCGTCGTCTAGCCTGGTCTAGGACACCGCCCTTTCACGGCGGGAACACGGGTTCGAATCCCGTCGAGGCTACAACGGTGGACTCTTCCTGACAAACAGCGTACTATAATAGTAATATAAAGGTACGCAAAAGGCCGAACATTATTCGATCACTTTTTCAATTATTTCAATGGAAGAAAAAGAAGTAGGAAAAGTCATCCACTGGTACGACAAAATCGGGGTCGCGGTCGTCAAGTTAAGTGATACTCTCACGACGGGAGATAAGATTAAGGTGAAGCGCGGCGAAAACGAAGCCGAAGATTCGGTGCTTTCCATGCAAGTGGATCACAAAGACGTTCCCTCTGCCAAAGCAGGCGACGAGGTCGCGGTAAAAATCTCCGGTAAGGCCAAAGAAGGCGCTTGTGTTTGTCGCGTAGGGTAGCGCGCTATCATCATGTGGTATATATTCAGTCAGATGTTCTGCGGTTTTTGAGTTTTATATTTTTTTGGTGGGCGTAGCTCAACTGGTTAGAGCGTCGGTCTGTGGCACCGAAGGTTGGCGGTTCAACTCCGCTCGCCCACCCCAACGTGTACGAATAGACATCAAAACTTCATTTCGCTCTTGATTTGTAAGGGCATTTTCCAGTTCTAACCTTTTATATTCTGCTTCTAGTGCAGGATACTTATTTGTGATAGGAACGAACCACTCATTTGGCTCAATAAAGAGCTTATCACCTTTAATTATCGGAGTTTTTCCAAGCGCCATAAAAAGCTCTTTCTTTAGTTCTAACCCAGCTTCG
>DATDWI010000046.1:0-23931 GCA_036517415.1 Minisyncoccota bacterium | reverse complement strand
GAACTTGATTTCGCGCTTCCATCAATGAAAACTCATCAACCACACGTTACCATTAATCAATTCAGCATGATCAGCACTTCATTTGAAAATCGCGCGGGCAGACGATACACAATCGCGTCGTTGGGCCCGCAACGCATGGACTACGAAAAGGCGCACTCATTGATGAATTATCTTTATAAAACATATACGAACCACGAAATCTATGCATAATGACGACCAAACAATAGAAACAGATATCAATGAGGGTTCCCTCGATGATACAGAGAACAGGGAATACAGCGAAGAACAAATTGGCGAGGTATTAAAGAAAATAAAAGATAAATTGAAATTATGCGAACGAGAACGGTCTGAGTACTTAACGGGGTGGCAGCGGGCAAAAGCAGATTTTATCAACGCGCGAAAAGACGAGGAACGGCAACGGATGGAATTTATAAAATTTGCTTCAGATAAAATCGCTTACGACATGCTGGCTGTAGCGGATTCGATGGAAATGGCGCTTGCCAATAGCCCGCCAGAGTGGCTCGGGCATCTCTACGCGCAATTGATAGAAGTATTCCGGCGCCATGGGATCGTTGCTATTGAGAGCGTTGGCCAGCGTTTTGATCCCGCGCGGCATGAGGCGATACAAGAGGAAAAAATTTCAGATACGGAGCGCGACAATAGTATATTGGAAGAATATCAAAAGGGGTATATGATGCATGATAAAATACTGCGACCAGCGAAAGTGAAAGTCGGAGTTTATCAACAAAAATAAAAAACTATGTCAAAAATACTCGGAATTGATCTTGGAACCACTAACTCGGCGATGGCAATTGTGGAAGGCGGGGTTCCAAAAATATTAGAAAACGCGGAGGGTGTCCGCACGACACCATCGATCATTGCTGTTGCCAAGTCCGGCGAGCGATTGGCGGGGCTTTTGGCAAAACGTCAGGCGGTCACCAACCCTCAAAACACGATTTATTCTGTAAAACGCCTTATTGGGCGCAAATTCAGCGATCCCGAAGTGCAGCGAGACAAAAAACTTCTCCCGTATGAAATTCGCGAATCCAAAAACGGCGGCGTAGAGGTCAAAATGTCAGTCCAAGGCAAAGATCAATGGCACCGCCCGGAAGAAATATCGGCGATGATTTTAGGAAAGCTTAAGGCAGATGCTGAAGCAAAGCTCGGACAAAATATAACGGAAGCAATTATCACCGTACCGGCATATTTTGATGATGCCCAGCGCAAAGCGACGAAAGATGCGGGGGAGATCGCTGGCCTTACAGTTCGGCGCATTATTAATGAACCGACCGCCGCGGCGTTAGCATACGGATTATATAAAAAGAAAAGCGAGCAAATTGTTGTCTATGATTTTGGCGGCGGGACGTTTGATGTATCTGTTCTCGAGATTGGCGACAACACGATTGAGGTGCGGGCAACAGGCGGCGACACTCATCTGGGAGGAGATGATATTGACCAGCGCCTTATTGCGTATATTGCGCAAGAATTTAAAAAAGAGCAGGGGATTGATGTCACCCGCGATGTTCTGGCACTTCAGCGCCTCAAAGAAGCGGCAGAGAAAGCAAAACACGAGCTTTCTTCGGCGGTGGAGACCGAAGTCAATATTCCATTTATTACGTCTGATGCTTCCGGCCCGCGGCACCTTCTTTTGAAAATGACCCGCTCGAAATTGGAAGAGTTGGTGCGCGATCTCATTGATAAATCGTTCGCCGTGACGAAACAGGTCATCAAAGACGCCAATTTTGCCATTGCCGATATTGATGAAATTGTTTTGGTGGGAGGACAAACTCGTATGCCTGCGATTATGCAAGGGATTAAAGCGATATTTGGCAAGGAACCGAATTTATCAATCAACCCCGATGAGGTGGTTGCAGTCGGAGCGGCGGTCCAAGGCGGCATTCTGCAGGGAGATGTAAAAGATGTGTTGCTTCTTGATGTTACGCCTTTATCGCTTGGTATTGAAACATTAGGGGGTGTTATGACCAAGCTTATTGAAAAAAATACCACTGTCCCCGTTTCTCGCTCACAGATATTTTCTACCGCGGCAGATGGACAAACATCAGTCGAAATCCATGTGCTTCAAGGCGAGCGCGAGATGGCGACGGACAATAAAACATTAGGGCGATTTATTTTAGACGGCCTGCCTCCTGCCCCGCGCGGAATGCCGCAAGTTGAAGTTGCTTTTGATATTGACGCGAACGGCATTTTGTCAGTCAAAGCAAAAGACAAGGCAACGAACAAAGAACAATCCATCCGTATTGAAGCATCGAGCGGTCTTGCAAAAGATGATATTGAGCGTATGAAGCAGGATGCTTCCGCGCACGCTGAAGAAGACAAGAAAAAGAGAGAGCTTGTGGAGGCGCGCAATCGCGCCGATCAAATGATCTATACCGCGGAGAAATCCATTCGCGAGAACGGCGATAAAGTAGAAGCGGGGATTCGCGCGGACGTAGAAGAAAAAATAGCGGCGCTTAAAAAAATAAAAGAGAGTGCGTCCGCGTCGGAATTACAGCAAGCAGAAGCCGCGCTGATGCAAGCGCTTTCGAAGATTGGAGAAGCATTATATAAAAAATCGGGTGATACGAATGATTCTGGCAAAGAACGCGATGAAAATATTAAAGATGCGGAGCATAAGGATATTGACAGCGACGAAAAGAAAAATCAATGAAAGAACTGACCATCGGCACGATCGTTGTGGCGTTCGGATCGCTTGTGGGGATGCTGTGGCAGCAGATTCCCCAGTATCCGATTTTGGCATTCTCGCCTCTTTTATTTGTTGTATTATGGGCAAGCGCGGCAATATTGGTAGCGCGCCCCATAGTGCGCTACGGCATCTCGATGATATCTATCGTTTTTCTTACCCTGTCTCTTGGGCAAGATATATGGACACTTGCCGGTGGGCTTATTGGGATGCTCGGCGCTTTCCTTGCCGTGCGAAGCATTGATCGGCAATATCGCGCGGCATCTGCGTTTTCGTTTCGTTTTGTTGTAGGGCAGGGAATAACTACTTTTCTCACTGCGCTTGCTCTTTTATTTTCTTTCTCCTATTACGGCGCGATTGCCGAAAAACCGGTGGATACATCACGTATTCTTCCGCGCGACGTTTTTCGCATTGCGCTTCGCGCAACCGAAGGAATAATACAAAAACAGCTCCCCGGGTTTCGCAGTGAAGCAACGGTGGATGATACCCTGGCGCTTGTCATTCAACAACAACTTGCTCAAAGCGCAGTCGGCAATCAAGTATCTATTCCTTCTCTTGAAACCATAAAAAAAGAATTGCCCTCCCAGAGAAAAGAAATTATTGCAAATCTTAACCGCGATCTCGGACTTTCCATTGACCTGGATATTTCGGGCGACGAAAAGGTAAGCTCGGCTCTTTATCAACTATCAGCATCGCGCGTTGAGCCATACCTTGAACCGTATTCAGCGCTCATTCCGTCGTTGATGGCTATCGCATTTTTCTTTGCGCTCAAAACCGTAAGCATGGTATATTACTATCTAACATTACTGTTGCTGCCCGCGGTATTTTGGTTCCTGCACATGAGCGGACTTGTTGAAAAGCAAACGGTGCCGGCAGAAAAAGAAATATTTAAATTAGCATGAACGATTATTACAAAATTCTTGGGATTTCCAAGACTTCCTCTCCAGAAGATGTTAAACGCGCGTACCGGAAATTGGCGCACCAGTATCATCCTGACAAAAAAGGGGGGGACGAAAAAAAATTTAAAGAAATTAACGAAGCGTATCAAGTACTGGGCAACGAAGAGCGGCGACGGCAATACGATCAGTACGGCACCCATGGATTCGGCGGTTTTTCATCATCGGGCGGATCTCCATTCGGTACAGAATTTGGATCAGATTTCAGCGATATGTTTGAGGAATTTTTCTCCGGATTTGGCGGATTTGGCCACGCATCTCGGCAAAGAACACATAGCCGCGGAAGCGATATTGCGGTTGCCATTGATGTTTCGTTTGTTGATTCTGTCTTTGGCGGGAAAAGATCGTTGGTTATTGAGAAAACAGCGCGGTGCGTTCACTGCGGAGGCAGTGGTGCCGAGCCAGGATCATCGCTGAAACAGTGCGGCACGTGTCAGGGCAGCGGGACAGTCCGCGAGACGCGCAGGTCAATTATTGGTTCTTTTACCACGTTGAGTGAATGTACGATTTGTAATGGGATCGGTAAAATCCCGGAGAAGAGATGTGGTATGTGCCGCGGAGATGGCGTGATGCGCAAAAACGAAACTATAGAGATCGAAATCCCGCCCGGCATCCGTGATGGTGAAGCAATTAAATTAAGTGGACAGGGGGAAGCGACTTCGCGAGGAGGTACTGCGGGAGATTTGTATGTTAAAATTCACGTTTTGCGCCACCCGGTTTTTCGCAGAGAGGGCAATGATTTGACCATGGATTTGGTGATTCCGTATACCACGCTCCTTCGAGGTGGAGACCACATTATTGAAACTCTGGATGGAAAAATTCAAGTAAAAATCCCCGAACTTTCGCAAGCAGGTGACATATTGCGCGTCCGCGGCAAGGGTATTGTTCGGCACACCAGCGCTCTCCGGCAAAGTATCAGCGGACAGACGCGCAGTGATTTGCTTATTAAACTCAAACAAAAACTCCCCAAGAGACTTTCTTCCAAGGCACGGAAATTACTGGAAGATTTAGGCGAAGAAGGATTATAGTTTGTTCTGGTGCCGCGGGGCAGAATCGAACTGCCGACGCCTTGCTCTTCAGGCAAGCGCTCTACCACTGAGCTACCGCGGCAGATTGGTTATCAAATTGAAATCGGGACGCTCCCCGCCCGACTGAACGCCCGCCTGAACGACACAGTCGGGCAGGACATCAGTTGTTCGGGCGGGTACCACTGAGCTATCCAGGCGTGTAATGTGCTCTATCCCCCCAGTAGGATTCGAACCTACGACCTTCTCCTTAAAAGTGGAAGAAGCTGCGCCTGCTCGCTTTTTCCTCCACCAGCCGAGCTATTCCTCCGCCCACCAGGATTCGAACCTGGGACCTTCTCCTTAAAAGGGAGCTGCTCTACCAGCTGAGCTATGGGCGGACACTTCCTATTTTAAGTATCATATCACTATTTTTAATTTTGGCAAAACAGAGGTATAATACTTTTATACTTCTATGATAGCCAGCATTACCCAGAGGTTATTTTATTTTCCGTGTCGATGGTTTTTTAAGGTTTTTTGGGGGCTTGAAGTCCGTGGGACAGAGCACATTGCAGCTATTCAGAAACCAATCCTTATCATAGCTAACCATCGGACATTGCTTGATTCATGGCTGATTGGCGCCTCATTGCCGTTTCGTTCCGAGTTTTTTCCGGTACGCTATATTGGTGGCAGCAAGTTTAGCTTTCCGCTCAATGTATTATACTTTGTTGGTATTATTCCCTTTATCTATTGGATCTTTGGAGTATTTACTCTGCCGCGCGATGGATCATTGGAAGAAAAAATCCAACCGATTATTGGCTTGCTCAAGCGCGGCGAAACCGTCATGATGTTTCCCGAAGGAAAGCGCTATTATCATAATGGGATCGGGGAGTTTAAAAAAGGAGCAGCGGAAATAGCATTGCGTACCGGGGTTCCGGTGTTGCCGATAGCTCATCGATCTATCAGCAGCAATGGAAGCAAAAAAACAGTATTGGTATTTGGGAAGCCAATGAAGCTTGTTGTTCAGGACAATACTAACGTACGCGGCGTTTTTTATGAAGAAGTGGCGGATCTCTATAACAATTGCTTGAAGCGCTTATTATGAAAAAAATCATTTTTTTTATTAAAACCCGGTTGGTTTTTCTTTTTGCCCATGTAATGGGGTTTTGTTTTTTTGAAGCAACATCCGCACAAGACCTCGAATCGGTTTATTATCTCCGTTGGAAAGTATATGGAGATGAGGGATATATACAAAAAGAAGATTTCCCTCATCAACGCCTCTGTGATAAGTATGATGATGGCTATGCAATAAATTTTCTTGCGACGAAAAACGCCGTCCCTATTGCTACCACGCGACTTATTATGAATTCGCCATATAATTTCCCAACAGAAAATTTGTTTAATATAAAGAAAGTTGAACATCGCAATCAAGTACACGAAATTGCGCGACTGGTAATTACTCCTGAGTTTCGGCGCAAATCAGGACGCTATAAAAGACTCGTGATGTTCGGTTTGGCATTAGTAATGTACCGTTTTTGTATGAAGCGCGGCGTATATTTCTGGCTTGCCAATATGCCGGGGAAGCTCGCCGAATCATATAAGTCATTTGGGGCATATTTTCATCGTTTTCCTGAGCAGCAACCCGAAACAAGCCACCTGCAAGCGCGCAATGTCATCGCGGGATATTTCAAAAAACACGTTCTTCACCCCTATATGGTTGATATAAGATCATTTGCTGGGCACGGGTTTCGTTTACATTAAATACAGTACGTTGTCGGTATGGAATACTTAGACTTTAATATCAATATAATTTCAACCGCGCTCCCATTGGCCGCGCTTTTGAATTTAATTCTTGGAACGGTAGTGTATATACACAATTATCGTTCTGAAGTCAATCGCGCCTTTTTCTTTCTCATTTTGTCTACGGTGATTTGGATCGGCGGTATTATCGTTCGATTCGGAGATTTTTCTCAAAGCGTTGCTCTTGTGGGAGCGCGGATTACATTTCTCGGCGCGCCACTTATTGCTGCTTTTATTTTTTATTTTTCTAATATTTTTCCCAAACCACTTGCTTATTTTGCTCAATCACTAAAAATATTGGTCGTAGCATCAGCGCTTCTCCTCGGCATTCTTGGAATGGCAACGGGCAGTGTTGTAAGAAGCATCGAAATTATCGAGAACGGACAGATGACCATATACGGTCCGCTCTACTACGTGTTTTCGGCATATTTTTTATTTCTTATCGTAGCAAGTATTGTGGTGTTGACATATCAATATTTTAGATCGCATGATGTGGAGCGCAATCAGGCGCGATTGATATTATTTGGCATCGGGTTTACTGCTATCGTCGGGGTGATTACTAATTTACTAATTCCATTAACCACGGGCGTTTCTACAACTTCGCGCCTTGGGCCCCTGGGAACCTCTTTCTTTATCGGATTTGCGACATACGCCATTGTCCGACACCAGCTCCTTAATGTAAAAGTCATTGGAACGGAAATTTTAGTTGCAACAACGTGGGTGGTTGTGCTTCTGCGCGTTATTACCGCATCAACTATTGAGGAAAGTATTATTAACAGCGTATTGTTAATTTTTTGGGTATTTTTAGGAATAATTCTCGTGCGCAGCGTGCTCGGAGAAGTCCGAGCGCGGGAGGAAATTGAAAAGCTTGCCAAAGAACTCGAATTTACCAACAAGGAACTGAAGCGGCTCGATCAGGCGAAATCAGATTTTATCTCGATTGCTTCCCATCAGTTGCGCACGCCGCTTTCCATCATCAAGGGATATATTTCCATGATTCGGGAAGGGAGCTATGGCGATTTCTCGGGGAATGTCAGAAAAACTCTCAACAAAATTTATCTCTCCAACGAACGGCTTATCAAATTGGTAGCTGATCTGCTCGATCTTTCGCGCATGGAGTCCGGCAAGCTACAATACGAATTTGTGGAATTTAACATGGTGGATATGGTTGACTCTACCGTGGACGAATTTCGCATCCCCGCCGGAGACAAAAACATTGATCTTGTATGGAACAAGCCCAAAGAACCGCTTGTTGTTTGGGGGGATTCGTGGAAACTGCGGCAAGTCGTCTTTAATCTCATTGACAACGGCTTGAAATATACCGAAAAGGGTTCTCTTGCTGTTGTTTTGGAAAAAGCTAATAATATGGTTACACTTTCAGTCAAAGATACAGGGGCAGGTATGACGCCGGAGACCGCGCACGGACTCTTTCAAAAATTTACCCGAGGAAAAGATTCGTTTAAAACCAACGCTCAGGGGTTGGGATTGGGGCTTTTTATCGCAAAAAAAATTGTTGACGATCACCAAGGGAAACTCTGGGCCGAGTCAGAAGGGGAGGGAAAGGGGAGCGCATTTGTTATCGAGCTTCCCACCGCAAGCGCAGTAAAACAAAAAAAGGATTTCCAGGAGCTTATGGAAAATTTATGACCACAACATGAATAGAATTTATACTAATCAAATAAAAGAACATATCGGTAAGCAAATAACAATTGCCGGCTTTGTGCAAACAATTCGCGATCAAGGCAGTATTATATTCTTACTGGTACGAGATATCTCCGGCGTTGTTCAAGTTGTTGTCACCAAAAACAATCAAGATGTCATGCGTGTTGCCTCCACGCTTAGTCTTGAGTCGGTTATTACGATACAAGGGCTTGCCAAAGAAGAAAAACAAGCGCCCAATGGCTTAGAAATTGCTGCAGAAACCATCCATGTTCTTTCGCGCGCTCATCATGAGTTGCCTATCCCGATCATCGAAAAAGGGCAAGACGAAACGGATTTACAAAAACGTCTTGATTGGCGATGGCTTGACCTGCGCAGACCGGATAAATTGTTGATTTTCAAGGTTTGGACAATCATGGAACAAGCACTGAGACATTACTGTATTGAAAATGGGTTTGTTGAAATCCATTCGCCAAAACTGACGGCGATGGCTACAGAATCCGGATCAGAATTATTTGAAGTTAAATACTTTGACCGAAAAGCTTATCTTGCTCAATCCCCACAGCTGTACAAACAAATGGCGATGGCTGCAGGGTTTGAAAAAGTTTTTGAAGTAGGCCCTGTGTTTCGCGCCAACCCCTCCTTTACTTCTCGGCACGATACCGAATTTACGATGTACGATGTTGAGATGTCTTTCATTGCCTCGCACCATGACTTAATGGACGAGGAAGAAAAAATGATCGTAGCCATGCTGAAAGCCGTAAAAGAAAAATATGGAGAAGAAATACAAAAAATTTATAGTCGTGAAATCGCGATTCCCCACATTCCCTTTCCTCGATTAACGCTAAAAGAAGCAAAAGAAATTTTGGGTCGCTTCGGTATCATTAACGAACGAGGCGATGATATGAGTCCGGAGGAAGAACGCGCGATTGGCGAACACATACAAAAAGAAACCGGGAGCGAATTTGTATTTATTCACGAATTTCCAACTTCTGTTCGCTCATTTTACAGTATGCGGAAAGACAATGACCAGTCAGTGACTAAAAGTTTTGACTTATTGTGGAATGGATTGGAGATTACCAGCGGAGCTCAACGGGAACACCGAGTTGAGCAACTGGAAAAACAAATTAAAGAGCAAGGACTTGATCCGAAGTCATTTGAGACATATCTCAATTTTTTCCAATACGGCTGTCCGCCGCACGGTGGCTTTGCGCCGGGCCCAACTCGAATGTTGATGAAACTTCTCAATATTGCAAATGTCCGCGAAGTTACCTACCTCTACCGCGGCGTTAAACGCCTTGAACCATAATTACAATACCCGGTATGCCAAGGATGATTACGCTCGAGCAATTTTCGGGGCCGCTGGATGCGCTACTCACGATGGTGGAAGAACAACAGCTCTCTATTAACGAAATCTCGCTCTCTTCGGTTGCCGACCAATATATCGCGCAAATTAAGCAGGCAGAAGAACATTCTAAAGAAGAACTGGCAATATTTTTGGTAATTGCGGCAACACTTATTTTAATTAAATCGCGTTCGCTTCTGCCAAACCTTGCGCTTACCGCTGAAGAGGAAGAAAATATTGATGAACTTCAGCAACGTCTTCGCATGTTTCAGTTTTTTAAGATGCTCTCCGGGCGTCTCAATGAACTTCAGCGCCGCCGCGCACGGCTCGTTGGGCGAGAAGCATACACGGGGCTTCCGATGGTATTTTTACCTTCTCACGATCTTGCTCCGCAGCATATTGCCCAGGCGCTCCAAGCTCTCATCAATGCGTTGCCTATGAAAGACCAGTTGCCATCGGGAGTCATTGAAAAAGTTGTGTCTATTGAAGACAAGATTAAAGAAATTCGTACAAGAGTTGAAGAAGCACTCTATGCTTCGTTTGACGATATTAAACAACATGCAAAAGAAAAAATAGAAGTGATTGTTGCATTTCTCGCACTCCTCGAGTTGGTAAAGCAAGGCGCGTTGCTTTTTGAACAACGAGAATTGTTTGGTAGTATTAAACTTAATAGATTATGAACCCCGTTAGAAGTATGGGTAATCAGTTGTGAGGTTACTATTTTAAAATAAAATCGCTTAGCATTTTTTTATGAAATATTATTCTATTATTAATTTAAACTTCTAACGGGGTGAATGAATTAGCAAAACAAATTGAGGCACTGCTCTTTGTATCAGGGGAGGGGATGAGCAAACACGCTCTTGCTACGCAGTGCAAAAAAAACGATGCAGAAATTGCCACAGCGCTTTCGGAACTTAAAGAGCATTTGCGTCAACACCACGCGCTTGATATTTTGGAGCATGAAAACCGGGCGTCACTGGTGACTGCACCATCCGTTGCAAAATTGGTAGAGTCGTTTGCCGAGGAAGAATTCACGGGCGAGCTGACCCGCGCAGCGCTCGAGACGCTTGCCGTTGTTGCATACAACGGACCGGTCCGCCGATCAGAAATAGATTACATCCGCGGCGTTAATTCCTCGTTTATGCTCCGCAACCTTCTTCTGCGCGGGCTTGTTGAGCGATCGCGCGATCCAAAAGACGCGCGTTCATTTTCCTATCGCATAACGCCGCAATTTTTGAAATTTTTAGGGCTTACATCACAAAGCGACCTTCCGCAATTTGGTTCCTTTACCGCATCCCTTGAAGAATTCTTGAAAAACAGTAACTAACATAAGACGTAAAACCAACGCTTTACAATTAAAAAAATGAACAATAATAAAAAAACGGTTTTAATAGGAGCTGCGGCGTTGCTTGCGCTCGGATTGAGTTTCTGGCTTCCCCTATCCAAAAATCAACAAAACAGCGATCAAAACAATGCCAATGCCGTAAACCGCACAGATTTCACACTGCGCCCATTGCTTCTGGCACCTCTTCGCAGCGTCTCTATTCTTGCTACTGCAGCGCTTGTGGTAGATTTGGCAACAGGAGATGTGCTGTATGAAAAAAACGCCGACATAATATTGCCGCTCGCTAGTCTTACCAAGATTATTTCCTCCCTTGTGTTGCTTGATAGGCTACCTCTTGATGAAGTTGTAACGATCTCTGAACACGCAATAGCAACTGAAGGAATCAGCGTGCTGGTGGCAGGGGAACGCTATCGCGTTCGCGATTTGCTGATTATGGCAATGATAGAGTCATCTAACGATGCAGTTGCGGCTCTCATGGAATACGTTGCGTACAAGGAAAACATCGCGCCCGCGTATCGTGAATTGTGGTTTGTGGGACAAATGCGCAACAAGGTGCTGGCGCTCGGAGCGTCGCAAAAAATAATTTTTTATAATCCAACCGGGCTTGATATTTCCGATCGGCTTGCGGGAGCGTATGGGTCCGCGCGCGATATTGTTCGTATTGCGCAACATTCATTCTCCTCGCCGCTTTGGGATTTAACCCGCACCGGGACGATTATTTCCCAAGACGGGCGTGTGATAGCGCTCAATCCTACTAATAGTTTGCAGGGTTCGCTTGTGCAGCTGCGTGGAGCAAAAACGGGGTTTACCGATATCGCTGGGGGAAATTTGTTAGTGCTCCTCGAGCAACCTATCGGACGGCCAATTGGCGTTGTGGTGCTCGGTTCAACCCACGAAGGCCGATTTTCCGATGTAGCGCTTCTCCTTGGCCTCCTTCGACAAAATACGATACGATAACAATATGAATCAATCGGATCTTATTTTAAATGTCTATAAAGTGTTGGGGTTGGGAGGGGCTTCTTTTTTTGCGGGAGTAGCGCTCACTCCTTTTTTGACCCACCTTCTCTATAAATACAAAATGTGGCGCAAAGAAGTGCGCACGCATGCTCCCGACGGCGCGCCGGTTCCGATATTTCAAAAACTTCACGGCGAACGCGAAACGAACGTGCCGCGCATGGGTGGCGTATTGATTTGGGGGACAACACTGCTCATTGCGCTATTGTTTTGGGTTTTGTCCGTTCTTGTCCCTGATCCACTTTTTTTTAAACTCAATTTTCTCTCTCGTGGCCAGACATGGGTGCCTTTGAGCATTATGCTCGGCGGCGCACTGGTCGGTTTTTTAGATGATTGGTTTGTGGTGCATCAACAGGGCGCTTATCAAGGCGGTGGCATTACGTTTACGCGCCGCATTATACTTGTTATCGCCATTGCGCTTCTGGGGGCCTACTGGTTTTATTTTAAGCTCGATCCCTTGTATCACACGCTTGCCATCCCGGAAGTTGGTTCGTTAACCCTCGGTGTATGGTTTATTCCATTTTTCGTTTTAGTCATGCTCGCTGTCTTTAGTAGCGGCGTTGTTGACGGCATTGATGGCCTCGCGGGCGGGGTATTTGCATCTATTTTCGCCGCATACGCCGGTATAGCGTTTTTTCAGAATCAAATTGATATTGCAGCGTTTTGCGCAGTGATCGCGGGCTCTATCCTTGCATTTTTATGGTTTAATATTCCGCCCGCGCGGTTTTATATGTCGGAAACCGGCATTATGGCGCTTACAACAACGCTTACGGTTATTGCATTTTTAACGCGCGCCGTTGCGGTTCTTCCCATTATTGCGTTTCCTCTGGTACTGGAATCGCTCTCGGTAATCATTCAGCTTTCTTCAAAGCGTTTTTTGAAGCGCAAGATATTTTTGGTCGCTCCCATCCACCACCACTTTGAAGCAATCGGCTGGCCGCCCGAAAAGGTCACGATGCGTTTTTGGATCATCAGCGCAGTTTTTGCCATCCTCGGCATGATTGTCCAATTGATGACTCGTGTGTAAAAAATGAACCTTGGTGTATAATACAAGAATGATCTATACCATCCTCATTAAAAACGGACTGGTTGTTGATGGCACGGGAAAACCGCCCTATCAGGCAGATGTCGGCATTTTAGGAAAACGCATCCGTGATATTGGCAAGCTGGGTGACCAGGGAGACGTTATCATTGATGCGACGAATCACTATGTCGCACCGGGATTCATCGACCTTACGAGTCATTCTGACACCTATGGGACACTTTTTGCTGCTCCACTGCAAGATAGTTTGCTCATGCAAGGTGTTACGACCATCGTGATAGGAAATTGCGGCTATTCGCTTGCTCCGCTTGCAAGCGGAGCGCCGTTAGATAATTTGGGACGCTGGATAACCACTGCTCCTTTTAATATCAATTGGAGCTCTGTAGCCGAGTTTTACGGATCACTCAAACAGCTTGGTGTGGGAGTCAATGTTGCTACACTTGTCGGCCACGAAACGCTCAAACAAAGTTCCGCAACACTCGACGAACAACTATTGCTTCTGACGCGATCCTTCGAAGAAGGGGCGTGGGGGCTTTCCAGCAATTTTTCCTTTACCAATCTTGCCACAAAAACAAAAGAAGAAACGCAGGAACTTCTGAAAGTGGTAGCTCACTATAAGGGGCTTTATAAAGTACACCTTGGAGATGAAGGGCAAAATCTCTTGCCCGAACTTGCCGAAGTGCTTTCGTTAGTGCGCGCGAGCGGGGTACGAACTACCATCTCGCACCTCAAAGCGATTGGCCGCAAAGCATGGCGAGATTTAAAAAAAGCGCTTCTGATGATAGAGCGTGCGCGGCAGGAAGGGCTCGATATTACATTTGATATGTTTCCCTATCTCCGAACTGGTTCCATGCTCCTTTCGTTTTTGCCGATGTGGGCGCGGGAAGGGGATAATGCTGCCATCATGGAACGTCTGACCAACCCCGAGACATCCCAATTTATTATCAAAGATCTTGAGCGCATGACACTCCATCCCGATCGGATTCTTATTGCCTCTGCTCAGCAGCAAAAAACACATGTGGGGAAGACGCTCGAACGTATTACGCAAGACCTCGGGTGCGGGAGAGAAGTTGCTATACTGGAACTACTGAAGGCAAATCATCTTGCGGTTACGGTGTTTGGGAAAACTCTCCGTAGCACCAATATCATTGACGGATTCCCGCAGCCGGGTGCAATGGTCGCAAGCGACGGGGCAGGATATGATCTCTCGTTTTTATCCTCGCACGACCTTGCGCATCCGCGGTCATTTGGAGCGTTTGCGCGATTTTTCGGAGTCATTGCTCCGCGTATGAATATGAATCCTGAAACCGCTATTTATAAAATGACCAGCGCTCCCGCCAAGGCATTGGGACTCCGCGATCGCGGAACGCTTGTCGAAGACGCGATTGCTGATGTAGCAATTTTTCTTCCGGAGACATTTCGCGACCGCGCTACGTATCGTATGCCATACCAATACGCCGAGGGTATGGCATTTACTATTGTAGGCGGCGAGATTGCCGTACAACAGGGCTCGCTCGAACAAGCACGCTTTGGCATCCCGCTTGTACATTCGTAACAAACAAAATCATTATGGTGCAGCGATATGCATACGACCCCGTGTTCTTTGCTCTTACTCTGTTGCTGGTAGGCGTGGGGCTTTTTATGCTCGCGTCGGCTTCAATGAATCTTTCTCTGTTGCGGTTCCAATATCCATATTACTACATACTTCACCAAATTCTTTTCGGCGCGCTGCCCGGATTAGTGTTATTAGTGTTAAGCGCACGTACCCCATATCGCTTTTGGAAAAAGGCAGCATTTCCATTATTACTTGTTGCTCTTGGTCTCATGGTGTTGGTATTTATCCCCGGCATTGGGATTACCCATGGCGGAGCTCAGCGATGGATTGCGTGGGGCCCTATTTCATTTCAACCGTCTGAATTTTTGAAATTCGCATTTGTTATGTATCTTGCGGCATGGTTAGAATCGCGTGTTCGAGATATCAGTTCGTTTACCTTAGGGCTTTTGCCATTTTTAATTATCAGCGGGGTTATCGCGTCGTTTTTGATATTGCAGCCGGATGTCGGCACATTGAGCGTTCTCATGGCAACCGCTTTTGCGCTTTTTACCGTCAGCGGCGCTACATGGCGGCAAATTATTGTCATGATCCTTGTGGGCGGGGTATTGCTTGGTGTTCTTGCTGTTGCCGAGCCATATCGGCTTAATCGCATCATTACGTTTCTTGACCCTGCGCATGACCCGCAGGGCGTTGGGTATCAAATACGCCAAGCACTCATTGCAATCGGTTCCGGTGGTCTTTGGGGGAGGGGATTCGCGCTCTCGCGTCAGAAATTCAGCTATTTACCCGAGCCGATGGGTGACTCAATTTTTGCAGTCATCGCAGAAGAAATCGGCTTTGTCGGCAGTATGGGCATTGTAATACTTTTTATATTCTTCTATGTTCGCGGCATACATATTGCGCGCGGCGCACCAGACCTGTTTGGAAAATTTTTAACAACAGGATTTATCCTTTTGATTGTTATTCAAGCATTTGTTAATATTGCGGCAATATCGGGTTTAGGACCCCTCACCGGCATCCCGCTTTCTTTTATGAGCTATGGTGGCTCTGCTCTTGCGCTCACGCTCGCGGAAGCGGGTATTATTCTTAATATTTCAAAAACCAAAACATGATTATACTACTTACGGGTGGCGGAACAGGCGGGCATTTTTATCCGATGATTGCGGTCGCTCGCGCCATTCGCGCAGTTGCGGAGAGAGAGCACATCATAAAACTCGAGCTTTTTTTTGCGGACGACGTGCCGTTTGATCCCCAGTTGCTTGCGGAAGAAAATATTCGTTTTGTCAAAATACCATCGGGAAAGTTGCCCCGTTTTGTTTCCCCACAGTATCTTACCAGTCCTTTTAAAATCATTGCAGGAATCGCAGTTGCGTTCTGGCGGCTGTATATGCTGTTGCCCGATGTAGTATTTTCTAAAGGAGGTTATGCGGCATTTCCTGTTTTGGTTGCAGCACGGATTCTCCGCATTCCCGTTGTTGTACACGAATCTGATGCCGTGCCCGGAAAGGTAAATGAGTGGTCCGCGAGGTGGGCGGAGAGGGTCGCCATTTCGTTCCCACAATCGAGAGAATACTTTCAAAAAACAGCAAACAGTGCGCTTACCGGAAACCCGATTCGCCACCAAGTAGTCGGCGGGACTACCGAAGAAGCGCTTGAAACATTCGCGCTGGAAGAACAAACCCCTGTTATATTAGTTCTCGGCGGATCACAGGGAGCCGAGCCGATAAACGAGGTAATACTTGATACGCTTCTCGAAGCGGTATCACGCTATCAGATTATTCATCAAACGGGGGCGCGCAATATTGATGAAGTACGAGCGCGCTCAACAGTCATTCTTGGGCAAAGCTCCTTCAAGCATCGTTACCATGCGTACGGTTTTTTATCGGAAGCAGACTTGCGCAACGCATCGCATATCGCGTCCCTTGTCATAACCCGTGCGGGAGCAGGCAGTATTTTTGAAGCAGCCGCGTGGCGGCTTCCGGCGATTCTCATCCCGTTGCCCCACGCTGCGCAAGACCATCAGCGAGAAAACGCCTACGCCTATGCGCGTTTTGGCGGATGCGAAGTTATCGAAGAAACGAACCTAACACCGCATATTGTGCTCTCGGCGGTGGATAGAATACTCGGCGACCCCAAAAAAATAACAACGATGAAGCGCGCCGCGCAAGAATTTGCACGGCTTGATGCCGCAGAACGCATCGCGGAAGAAATTATTAAATTAGGCGTTCATGATTAAAACACGCATTGCGCCAAGCCCAACGGGAAATTTTCATGTCGGCACCGCACGTACCGCGCTTTTTAATTATCTTTTCGCGCGGCACCATGGCGGTAAATTCTTACTTCGTATTGAAGATACCGACTATGAACGGTCAAAGAAAAAGTTTGAGGAAGATATTATTGAGGGACTCACGTGGTTAAAAATTGAGTGGGATGAAACAATAATAAGACAAAGCGAACACAGAGAGGTTTACGCAACATACCTACATAATCTATTAGAAACAGGAAAGGCATTTTATTGTCCTCATACAGAAAAAAAACTTGAAGAAGAAAAAAATGGGCAAATTAAAAACAAGGCGCCGCTTCTGCATCGATGCGATGCGAGAGACAAGCTGTTAGATAAAGGAGTCATTAGATTTAAGAATAACGAAAAACTAATAAAAACCTTTGATGATATTATTAAAGGACAAGTGGGAATATTTCCTGCGCCATTTGGCGATTTTGTGTTGGCAAAAAACACCAGAACGCCGCTTTATAACTTTGCGGTAGTAGTAGATGACCATGAAACGCGAATCTCCCATGTTATTCGTGGCGAGGATCATCTTCCGAACACACCAAAACAAATTTTAATTCAAGAGGCATTAGGATTTGCGCGTCCACAATATGCGCACCTTCCACTTCTCTTGGGCGCTGATCGATCTAAGCTTTCGAAGCGCCACGGAGCAACTTCTATACAAGAATATCGCGATGAGGGATACCTTGCCGATGCGCTGTTTAATTTCTTGGCACTGTTGGGCTGGAACCCCGGAACGGAGCAAGAAATTTTTTCGCGCACAGAGCTTGTTGAATTATTCTCACTCGATCGTGTACAAAAATCGGGGGCGATTTTTGATATTGTAAAGCTAAATTGGATGAATAATCAATATATCGGTAAAAAATTGCCAGAAGAACTAACAATGTTAGCGATGCCCTATATCAGTAATCTTTTACAAGATCAAAAATCAAAAATCAAAAATCAAAATGAGTATATAGAAAAAATTCTCGTTTTAGAACAGCCGCGCATAAATAAGCTTTCGGAGTTGCCTGAGAAAATTGAATATTTTTTTAAAGAGCCGCAATATGAGAAAGAATTGCTGCGATGGAAATCAATGAGCGATGAGAAGTTACAACAGTCACTGATCCATGCAACAAAAATAATAGAAAATATTCCCGAAGAACACTGGAACATAAAATATATTGAGTCAACGCTCCTGAAAGAAGCGGAAACGTACAATAATAGGGGAGAGCTATTGTGGCCGCTACGCGTCGCGCTCTCCGGCAAAAAAGCGTCTCCCGGTCCCTTTGAGATTATGGCAATTTTGGGCAAACAAACAACACTGCGTCGTATTCCACAGGGCCCTAAACCTTCTTATGATATAATGAAAAAATGAGAGCAGGTGAGCGGTATTCTGTCATGTTCCTCGTTTTTACGGTGCTTTTGACAAGTGCCATATTCCCATATTTTGTTTTTGCAAACAATGAATCGGAGCTCCGTGTAGCCATCGAAGCAAAAAATAAAGAAATAGAGCGTATTGAAGAAGAAATCAAGCAATACCAAAAAAGCGTAGAACAAACATCGGCTGCCGCACGGACACTACAAGGAACAATTAATCGCATTAATCAGGAGATTAAAAATCTCAACTACCAACTTTCGCTCACCAAAATAAAAATTTCTAAAACAGCTCTCGAAATTCAGGACCTCGAAGCAGAGCTCCAAAAAACCCTTGATGCGATACACCAACAGCGATCGCTCCTTGCTGAAGCGCTTCGCCAGCTCGATGAGCTGGAGCGCCAAACACTTGTAGAAGTACTTTTGGAATACTCCTCGCTTACGCAATTTTTTGATATCATTGAAAAAAATAAAACTATCGAACACGCTATGCAGCAGTTATATGATGAGTTGCGGCTTTTACAAACCAATCTCGAAACGCAAAAGGGTGCAGCGGAGAACGCGCGCACGACGCTTCTTGGACTTACCGAACAACTTACCGACCAACGCGCGCTCGAAGACGAGGAGCGTAAAGCAAAATCGTACCTCCTGCGCGTTACGAAAAACCAGGAAGCGCAATATCAAAAACTGCTCAAAGAGCGGGAGCAGCAGCGCGATGCCATTGAGCGCGAAATGGAAGCAATCGAAGATGAGTTGCGCCGGCTTATCGATCCCTCATTGCTTCCCACAAAAGGAACAGGAGTGCTTGCGTGGCCGGTGGTTAATCCTATTATTACCCAAGGATTTGGTTTGACTGCGTTTAGCCAAAGTACTGATGTGTATAACGGCAAGGGTCACAACGGCATTGACTTGCGAGCATCCATCGGAACGCCAATGTATGCGGCGGAAAAGGGGACAGTCAAGGACATTGGTGATACTGACATTATTTGCCCCGGCGGGTCGTATGGTAAATGGATCGTTATCGAACATCCAAACAACCTCTCGACGCTCTATGCACATCTTTCGCGTATCCGCGTGACCTCTGGCCAAACGTTGTCTCGCGGTGATATAATAGGACTAAGCGGAAATACGGGCTATACAACCGGTCCGCATTTGCACTTTACGGTATATGCTTCAAACACGTTTCGCCAAGCAAAAACAAAGCATTGCGGTCTTGCCCCGGCAGGAGGATACCTTAACCCGCTTGATTATTTATAAAAAATAATCTATGAACGATCAACGATTATCACATCTATCACATCAGCGTCGCGGGTTCGTCCAGCTTATTATCATCCTCATCCTGATTGTTATTATTATAAGCTTGCTGGGGATATCATTGCGTGCAGTGTTCTCCAACTCAACGCTGCAAGAAAATTTTGGTTTTATGGGGGAGTGGTTGGATTGGCTCTGGGACAACTATCTTTCGCGTCCCTTTCGCTTTATCTATGACACCTTCGTACGGCCTATTGGGGAGCGATTTATCAATGCTCTTTGGTGACGCGAAAGATATATTGTGCGACCATGAGAACTTCATATTCAGCACTGCAGACACTCCAACAGTGTCCGCAGAAGTTTAAATTTCAAGTCATAGACCGTATTCGTGCGCCAAAATCCAAAGAAGCGGCTTTTGGTACTGCCGTGCACGGCGCTCTTGCTTTTATGTTTTCGCATGATCCGCTGTTCCCCACTATCGATGAGATTTGTAATCGATTTTCCAGCACATGGACTGGTGCGGCAGAAAACATAGAACCAGCGCTCGACGACGCGCTGTGGAAAACATACGAAGAAAGCGGAGTGGCGCTCATTAAGAATTTCTACAAGAAAAACCCGCCGTGGATTTTGCCGGTCGTAGATACCGAGTCGCGCTTTGAAGTTGCGCTCCAAGGCCCAAAAAATCATCAAACACATGTTATCGCGGGCATTATTGATCGTATTGATAAAGTCGAGGACGGGGTCTATGAAATCATTGATTATAAAACCGCGCGCAAACTTCCTTCGCAAGAAGCGGTAGATCACGATTTGCAATTATCACTCTATCATATGGCAATTCAACACCGCTGGCCGCATCTTGCACCCGAGAACATCGCCTTGAGCTTGTACTTTCTCAAACACAACGAAAAAATCACTACACATCGCACACAGCAAGACATGGAGCATACGAAAGAACGGGTACTAGACGCCATTGAAGATATCGAACAACGTATTTTCCAAAACAACTTTTCCCCTACCCCATCGGCGCTCTGCGAATACTGTTCCTATAAACCCCTCTGTCCTGCGTGGAAGCATCTATTTGTAAAGGACAAAACTGTCCCCGATGAAGCGCAATTACAACAAGCGCTGCAAGAATATTTTACCATCAAAGAAGATGAAACCAAACAAACGCGCCGAATCATTGAGCTGCACAATATTATTAAATCCTATATGAGCGCACATAGGATTGAACGAGTTTTTGATGATGAGGGGCGCTCTGTTGGCAAAAAAATGCAACAGCGCTTCGGATACGATTTTGAAAAAATAAAATTGCTGCTTCAAGAATCAGGATTTTCTGCCCAATGGGAGGCCTTGCTTTCCGCCGATGAAAAAAAGTTTAAAGAATTGCTCAAGGGCCTTTCTCCCCAGCTCCAGCGCCACATAGAAAAATATAAGGTTCTCAAAAAAGAATTTATCACACTTACCGCTTCAGTAAAACCGAAGAAAAAATAGTAACGTGAAATTTTCTGAAACCTGCGCCAGCTCGGTTTCAGGGGTTGACTATCTTTCACTGTTCGATTATACTATAAATTACAAGCTAACAACCATAAACTAATCTATGGCTCATACCAAAGCGGGTGGATCAACGCAAAATAACCGCGACTCACAACCAAAATATTTGGGCGTCAAGCTTTATGCCGGAGAGGCAGCAAAATCCGGTGCCATTATTGTCCGCCAGCGCGGCACACGCTTTATAGCAGGTGCGGGAACGCGCATGGGCTGTGATCACACCATCTATTCTATCCGTGAAGGCAAAGTGCAATTTGAACAACGGCGCAAGAATCGTTTCGACGGCTCCAGAATCTTCATCAATCGCATCTCGGTTGTTTGATTTAACGGGTGGAATATCGTTCCCCACTTTTTCACGATCGTGAAAAAGTGGGGACTACTTTCTTATTGCGGGGCGGAGGTTTACTACAACAGCGAAAGCAAGTTCTCCTGTTTTGTATTTGATTTGTATTTGATATTCCCCTGCTATTTTGATTGGCGTATCAATAATAATATGATGTTCTTGTAAGCTCGCAGGGAGCGATATTTTTGACACGCGGAGCGCTTGCAGAATATCTTTCGCACTTACCCCCGCGTATAAATTGCCTTTTTTGTCGGCCGGTTTATAAATAGCGATAGTTTTCCCTTCTAACGCTTGCCGCAATACTTCGTATGCTTCACTTTCCTGTCCTTTTTGTTGTATCGCGACTTCTTTGACTTTTTTACGCTGCGCTAGATTCTGCGCAATTGCCTCGATCGCAAACCCTCGAGGAATTAAAAAATGGAGCGCATACCCATCAGCAACGTTTTTAATGTCGTTTTTACGCCCTAGGCGCGGAATATCACAGAGTAAAATAATTTTCATAATCTACCGTTAGCATTTTTCAATAACTCTATTGCTTTTTCAAGGACGGGGTCGCGGGCGGATTCGATGTCTTTTGCTGTTGGCTTGACCTCATAGTCAGGAGTAAGTCCCCCCGCGGAAATATCTCGCCCTTTGGGCGTGAGCCACTTTGCCACCGTAATTTTTATTGAGGTATTTTCCGTAAGCGGCAGAAGCTCTTGCACCGAGCCCTTGCCGAATGTTTTCTCACCCACTAATTTGGCGATGCCGTGGTCTTGGAGAGTTCCCGCGACAATTTCTGAAGCGGATGCGGACCCTTGATTGACCAAGACAACCATCGGCAGATTACGAAAAATATCAAATCCGTAACTGCGATGATTAATTTTTTCCTCTCTGCCGTGATCTTCACTCACTACTATTTCTCCTTCCGGCAAAAACCAACTGCTGATATGCACCGCTGCTTCCAAAAATCCTCCTGGGTTGTTGCGCAAGTCTAAAATAAGCTTGCGTTTACCACTTTGCGCCATTGTGCGAAGAGCATCGCGAAATACTAACGGAGAATTCTCGGAGAAATTATACAATTGAATGATAAATATATCATCGGGGATGGCAATTGGCTGCGGACCGTCTTTGCCAACGACCGTCGGACTATCGGTGCTGATAACCGGAATGTTAATAGTATCGCGAACGATTTCAATAATGCGCGGTTCGTCTTCGCCGTTTCGTAAGATAGTAAGCTTTACTTTACTTCCTCGTTCTCCGCGAATCATTTGCACTGCTTCCTCGATCGTAAAATCAATAGTTGACGTGTCATCAATACGGATAATTTTATCCCCTGCCAGGACTCCCGCGCGTTCCGCGGGCGTTTCTTTCAGTGGAGCAATTACGGTTATCGTGCCTTTACGAAGCCCGATTTCCATTCCTACGCCTTCAAACGACCCTTTTATTTCGCTTTGGAAATACTCATTTTCTTTTGGCGGGAAAAACACGGTATAGGGATCTCCGATTGATTTTACAAGGCCGGAAATCGCTCCATAGACCATATCTTGACGGCTTACCTTGTCGCTATCAACATAGCGCGTTTCAACCATGCTCCACGCGTCCCAAAATGGTGCAAAGTCCACATCTTCGCGTAATGGGACAAAGGGTTCTTTTTGGAACACCCTTAATATTTTTGTCTCCCCGGGCATCTGGAGGCCTACATAAAAACCGCCGACAAATACAATGCCCAATATCACTAACGCCGCCGCAAAAAACAAAATTTTCTTTATCAAACGCATAGTATCTTCCAGTATCGCAAGAAATTATCTTTTGTGCAAATAAAAAAAGAGCGCCGAGTTCCCTCGACGCTCTGCTGGCCCTTGCTAATCTCAACTCCTCGTTGCCGCAACCAACGCGTCAACGCCTTCATAGCCGAGGATCTTGAAGCGCTGCCGCAACGAGCGAAGGTTAGCGCCTCTTCCCCACGGGACGACGAAATCAAGAGCGTAGTAGGTGGTAACTAAGTCGGCGAGCCTCGCTGTGTAAGCAAGGAGGATGACGTCATTAATCGGCATCCTTTTCCACTGCACAGCTTTATCATCAACAATGCGGCAACTTGTCGCTACGCATACGTATCGGGAGACGTATTGCCTCCTGTAGGTCGTGCCAGCTTTCTCGTAGCTTGAAATGCTACCGCCAATGACCGTGATGAGTCCCTCGAAGCCAATACGCTTAAGGAGAAGATTGGTTGTCTCCTTTGGCGTCATATAGAGATACACCTCGGCATAGTGAAAGCAGTTCACTGTCGGTTTCATCTCTTCCTCTGGTTGCTCTGGAAGGATGACCGACTGTGTCTCATCGTCGGCGACAACGAAAACAACGACATTAGGAGAATCAACGAGTTTTTCTCCATCCTTCATAAAGGATGGCGCACACCAATGCTGTTGATGTTTCTTTTTAAAAGCAGGAAGCACGACCTTCCGAAATCTTTCCCGTCCACTCACATCTAAACCACTTGCCATTGCCATCTCTGCCATACTGCTCCCTCTCTTCCCTCTCTGCGAAATTGACCTAGCATCTGGATTCTAGTGTAAACCCTATTTATATATTTGTCAAGAGGTCGCTTTAGCTAATAAATACTGTTACCCAAACAGGAGCGATTAGCTAATAATTCCTGTTACCGTAGTCATATTATGAACATGGCTACAAAACAGGAGATTTTTAAGGAAAAAGTAGCAGAATATCTGGCTGCTTCCACCAA